>JANYDZ010000141.1 GCA_025363375.1 Hyphomicrobiales bacterium | reverse complement strand
GGCTTCGCTCTCCGCGCCCGTCGCCAGATCGATATCGAGCGAGCCGTCCTCGCCGACGCCCTCCAGTGTCAACGTATTGTCCCACGCGTCGATGGAAAGCCCGCGCGCCCTGCCCTGGGGATCGTGCCGGGCGATCAGGCTTTCGAGCTTTTCGAGGTTCAAAATTCCCGGCTTGAGCGGGATCGACTGCAAGGCCGGCTGGATTGAGAGAATCAGCCCGGTGATGGTGACGACCAGCAACGGCAGGGCGAAGACGAGCGTCAGCCAGCGATGCAGGCGCAGCAGAATGGCATTGTTCATGCGGGGGGGCTCCGGCGACGCGTTATGGTTTAACCGCGGCGCCGGCGGGCGCAAGTTAAAATTTGTTTATGGAGCGTGAAGCCCGCGCGGGGCTCCTCGCTGCCCCTCACTGCCCCTCGCTCGCCAGCAACTTGCGCAGATAGGCCAGCACATCCGGCGGCGCCTTGCTCATGCCCGCCACGAGGCGACCGACTTCGGCGCCTTCCACCGGGCTGACCTCCATGCTCATGCGCGCCGCCTCCTCCTTGTAGGCGGGGCTGTTCGCCGCCGCCATGAACGCCGCGCGCAGGGCGGCGAGTCTTTCAGCCGGAACGCCCGGCGCCGAGAGATAGGGCCGCGCGATCTGGTAGGTCAGCTCCATCGCCTCGACGATGGCCATGCCGCGCGCGTCGCGGGTGATTTCGCGCACGGTTGGAACATCCGGGAAGGAGGCCAGCCGCGTCTTTCGGCCGATCTGCAGGAAGGGGCGCACGAGCCCTTCGGGGCGCAGCCAGTCGGGCCGGGTCGAGGCGATGGCGCTGACGCCGGCCATGCGGGCCTCGACTTCGCCGCGCTCCAGCGCCAGCGAAATCGAATTGCCGTCGGGATAGCCGGTGATGAGTTTGAGGCGCAGCCCCGTGACGTCGCGCACGAAGATGACGGTCGCATCGTCTGTCGAGCCGGTCGCGGAACCGCCGACTTTCACCTCCGGCCCGCCCTCGCGCAGCAGGTCGGCGAGCGATTTCGCGGCGGCGTCCTTGCGCACCCACATGACGAAGGAATCGTCCGAATAGCTGGAAAGCGTGCCGAGCCAGACCATTTCGCCGGCTTCATATCTGACGGCGGGATTGCCGCCGAGAACCGCGGTGAGCGGCACCTGCCGGTCAAGCGCGCCAATCACCGTGCCGTCGCGCGGCGCCACCGATTGCACAAAGCCCGCCGCCCGCAACGATCCCGCGCCCGGCATGTTCTGCACGACAATCGCGGGATTGCCGGGGATGAAATTGCCGAGATGGCGCGCCAGCAGCCGCGCGTTGAGATCATAGCCGCCGCCCGCGCCATAGCCGACGACGAGCTGGATCTGCTTGCCCTTGTAGAAGTCCGCGACATTGTCCTGCGCGCGCGCGGCGCCCAACCACAAGGCGCAAACGGCGAGACAAAAAAATGTCAGTCTGGACATGACCGTTTCCCCGCGGATTTGCAGCGATCATCGGCCGCGCGGGCAGGCGCGTCAAACCGGCGCGCCAAAGTAAAAGCCGCCTCGCGGCGGCATTGGCAGGCCTGACGAGGAGCCGACGTTCAGGCGGCGGCGGGCGAATTGCGACGTTTGTGGGAACGAGCGGACGCAAAGCCGAGGCCGGCAAAGCCCAGCAGCAGCAACGCCCAGCTCGAAGGCTCGGGAACGGCGCCGGAGACGGCGACGTTGTCGAGGAACGAATCGACGCTGTTGGTCTGTGTGCTCCGGTCGAGGAAGCTCAGCGTTCCCGGGCCGGTCGCCGTGAAGTTGATAAAGTTGAAATGACCCAGCACATGCGAAAGATCATTGGGGCCGAAGCCCGAAATACTGATCCCGCCAATGACACTTGCGTTGTACCGAACTTCCAACCCTTGCTGACCCGACTGGAACATGCCGTAGTCGAACGCAACCGAGTAGGCGTGGCCAGCCAAAAAATGGATCGTCGGCGTGGTCGCCACGCCGATCGCCGGGCTGTTGCCGGCGTTGAAAGCGATGAACTGGCCGGTGCCCGTATCGTTGAAGCCGCAACAATTGCGATAGTCCTGGCTGTTCAGGATGAGGATGGGACTACCCGGCGAGGGTGTCAGCGTCCATCCCGGCACATTCTGGCCGCCGTGCGTGGCGGTCTCGAAATTTTCGGAAAAAATCACCGCCGCCGAAGCCGAACTGGCTGTCATCGCCACAGCGGCGGAAGCCGCGATCAGACCCAAACGCTTGAATTTCATGGTCAACTCCGAATTAATGATCGTACCGAATCGCATTTATTAACGGCAACCGCCGATTCGCCTTCGCATAGCCAAGGATGAATTTCTATTTATCTGCTTTATATCTGTCAAGCCTCGTCCACTTTAACTGTTGAATATATCTGAACCATCATGGTCGGGCGCGGTTAAAACGCGCGCCAGCCCCGGGTTGACGGTTAATTCGTCCGCGCCTAATTTGCGCCATCCATCGTAGTGAAGTTTTGCCCTCGCAATGAAGTTTTGCATGCATCGACTTACGATACTCGTCCTTTCGTGCCTCGCGCTCGGCGGCTGCGTCGCCGAGCAGGGGGACAGCCTTTCCGGCGCCGCCTCGCAACAGATGGCGCGCGCGGAGGCTCCGACCTCCCCAGACCGCCAGCAAATCGCAATCGCCACCGGCGAGCCGATCACGCGGACGGTGGTCGAAACCCGGCGCACCGCCGCGGCGCCGCTGCCGCCGGTGCGGCCCGACGAATTGAAAACCGAAGTCGCAGCGATTTCGCCGCCTCAGGATGGGCTGACCGTCGTCGCTGCGGCGACCGGCGCGCCCGCGCATGTCGCACAATTCACACCTGTCGCCACACCTGTCGCCACGCCTGTCGCCCGCGCCGCGCCCCTGGTCCAGGTTGCTTCGATCGAACCCGTCGCGATCCCCGCGCAATCCTATGCCCCCGCCCCGGCGCCTCTGGCGGCGTCCGAACGTCCGCCGATCACGCGCGCCGCCTTTACCCCTGGAGTTGCGCGCTTTGATCCGGCGCGCCGCGCCTATGGTTACGTGCCGCCCGTCCACGACGAAGGCGAGGGGCTGGAACTGATGACGCGCCCTGGATTTGAAAAAACCACGCCGCGGGTTTCCGAGCCCGGCCAGCGCTATTACGCCGCCTACAGCAATACGATCGTCTCGTGCTTTCCGCCCAAACTGCGCGAAGCCCTGAACACCATCGCCATGCATTACGGGCAGGAGGTCGAAGTGACCTCCGGATTCCGCAGCAACGGCCGCCGCGGCTCCTATCACCGCAAGTGCATGGCGGCGGATATTCGCATGCCCGGCGTCAGTCCCGGCGCGCTTGCCGCCTACGCCAAATCCATCGAAGGCCTGAACGGCGTCGGCACCTATCGTCACAACAACGTGACGCATATCGATGTGCGCGACTACCAGATGTCGTGGCGCTACTGACCCATGTTCAGTTGCGCGCCGGCAAATCGCCGGCCGCAAACAACGACGCCGCAAGCCGGTCGGCGGTAGCCGCGGTCCCCGCGCGCGGGATCGCCACAGCGCCCGCCAGAAGCGCCGCCGCCACCGCAACGCGCATCGGCGCGCGCAGAAAATCCAGCCGTGTCAGAAGCCGCGCCGCCTCGCCGCGTTGATCCGGCGTGAGCCGCTCCCCGCGCGCCAGAATGGCGTGGGCGCGGGCACGGTCCGGGCAGGCGGCGACGGCCATCGCCGCGAGGCCGAAAGCGACGGACAGAAGCGCCGGCGCCGCGACGCACAGAAGCATGCCGAACGGCAGCCAGGTCATGGGCTCCAGCGGCGACGCGCCGCGCGCGGCCTCGACCATTTCGCGCCAGTTGACGGGGGAGAGACCGCGCGCCTCCAGCAGTTGATTCACCGCCTCGAACGCAAGGCCCGACAAGGCTGCAAACAAGGCGGCGCAAACGCCGGCCGTGACCACAATCGCGGCGGTCATCAGCGCCGTCCACGGCGCCGCGCGCCGGCTTTGCGTCGGCCGCGTCAAGGCGCCAAGCAGCGACAACGTCGTGGAACCCGCGAGATAGAGGGCGAACGCGAACGGCGCCGGGAGCGCCAGAAAAAACAGGACCAGCGCGGCGGGATGCATGCCGGGCGCGGGATCGGACACGGACAGGGCATAGAACAGGGCCCCCACGCCAGCGGCGCAGAAAGCCGCGACAAACGCCTGTCCAAACGACAAGGCGAGCATGACCGCAAGGCCCAGCACAAAAGCCAGGGTCAACGACCAGGTCGCCGCCAGATAGAACGCCACAGCCACGCCAACCGCGAAGGTCAGCGCGAAAATCACGGCGATGAGCGCTGTTCCAACAATCGCCAGCGGTCCCGTGGATGTCTCGACCATCGGGTTCGACCGGCGCCGCATCGGCTGCGCAGCCGCCCACCCGACGGAGCCCGACACGTCGGAGGCCATGCGCCTGAGGGCGCCGAGAACCGACTCGAATTTCGCGCCAAACAACAGCAATGCGCAGATGCAGCCGATGATCGCTCCGAGCCGGCCCGCGCGTTCCGGCAGGCTGGCGATTTCGGGCAGGACCGGAACATCGCCGAACCGGCCGCTTGCCCCGAACAGCCAGGCAAAAGTGAACAGGATGATCGGCAGAATGAAGGCGACGAGCAGGCTGGCGTTGAACAGGCGCCAGCTCCAGCCGGCGCCGAACCAGCGTTGCAGCGCGCCATCCAGCGTGACAAGGCCGGACAGGTAATGCGCGCTGGCCGGTTTCGGCGACAGGATGCGGGCAATTTCCTCCGCGTCGGACCTGTTCATGAGCGCCAGCGCATAATCGCCGCGCGCCTCCCGCCAGCGCCGCGACACCTTGCGTGTCGCCAGAGCCGCCAGCACCGCCAGCCCGACACAGGCGGTCGCGATGTTCC
>JANYDZ010000077.1 GCA_025363375.1 Hyphomicrobiales bacterium | reverse complement strand
GTCCACGCGTCGGTCATTTGTTCCTCCTGTGCTTGAGGGATTGATAGGCGCCTGAAGGCGCGCGTCAATGGCGGCGCGAGGAGAGCGCGGGCTTTGTCCAAACCGCGTCCCTATGCTATCGACGGCCTCCATCAACCCCAGTGGAGTTCGAGAGCCTATGAGCACTTTCAAAATCGTCGCCATGTCCGGCAGCCTGCGCAAGAAGTCCACCAACACCGCTGCCTTGCGCGCCGCCCAGGAGTTGGCGCCCGCCGGCGTGACCGTCGAAATCGTCGAGATTGGCGATCTCCCGCTTTACAACGAAGACCTGCGCCATGAAGGCTCGTTCCCCGCCCCAGCCCAACGCCTGCGCGAGCAGATCAAGGCCGCCGACGCCGTTCTCATTGCTTGCCCCGAATATAATTACGGCGTTACCCCCGCTCTCAAAAACGCGCTTGACTGGTGTTCGCGTCCCGCCAATCAGCCCTTCGCCTACAAAGCGGTCGGCATTTTAGGCGTCTCCGGCGGCGCCGCCGGCACCGCGCGCGCGCAAAGCAACCTGCGCAACATTCTCGTCGGTCTCGACGCCTACGCCGTCAATCAGCCGCAAGTCATGATTGGCGCATCCGGGTCGAAGTTCGACGCGGAAGGCAAGCTGCATGATCAGGCCAGCCGCGACTTCATCAAGGCGCATCTGGAAGCGCTGGTGAAACTGGCGAACAAGTTGAAGAGCTGAACGCAATTGCGCCGCCCTCGTCCTTCGAGACGCGGCCCGCGCCGCTCCTCAGGATGAGGGATGGTTGGGCTCTCTCCGATACCCTCATGCCAGGAGGCGGCGCAGCCGCCGTCTCGAAACGCCAGGGTTTCCCGCGCAACCTTTTCAGCAAGAGCCAAAAGCGCCACGCAAACCCCGCGAGCTTCCGACATGCCCAACCTCCCCCTCGCCTTCGCCTGCGGTTCCTATGATCGGACCAACGCATTGCGCACGGGCGAGGTCGCACCCGACGGCATCGACCTCAAATACGTCCCCATCGAAGCCTCGCGCGATATTTTCGACCGCTTCGTCGGCAAGGGCGAATTTGATTGCGCGGAATTGTCGGCTTCCGAATTCATTCGCGACTATGACGCCGGCGACAAAACCTTTGTCGCACTGCCGTTCTTTCCCTCGCGCGCCTTCCGCCACGCCTTCATTTTCATCAACCGCAATTCCGGCGTCAAATCGCCCAAGGACCTCGCTGGCAAACGCGTCGGCGTGGGCTTGTGGACGCAGACGGCGGCGGTCTACATCCGCGGCCATCTTGAAAACGATTTCGGAGTCGATCTTTCGAACGTAAAATGGATTCAGGGCGCCATTGAAAAGCCCGGCGCGCACGGCAATCCCGTCACGCGCCCGCTGCTGAAACACGTCGACATCGCCGACAACGCCTCGCCATATTCGATCGCCGATCTGCTTGCGCGCGGCGAAATCGACGCGTTGATCGCCGCGCGCACCGCGCCGAACCACGGTTCAAATCCCGACATTGTCAGGCTGTTTCCGAACTACCGCGACATCGAACGCGACCTTTACGCGCGCACAAAAATCCATCCGGTCATGCACCTGCTCGCGATCAGACGTTCGGTCTACGAACGCAATCCCTGGGTGGCGGCCTCGCTTTACAAGGCGTTTGTCGCGGCGAAGAACCACGCCGTCGACCACATGCGCGTGACAATCACGCAATCCACCATGTTCCCCTGGCATCTCCACGCCTTCGAAGAAGTCGAGCAACTGATGGGCGGCGACCCCTGGCCCTGCGGCGTCGAGCCCAACCGTTCAACGCTCGAAGCCTTGATCATGTACATGCGCCAGCAACACATGATTTCGAAGCCGATGAAGGCCGAAGATTTGTTTTTGCCGGTGTAAGGCGGCGTCGGCGGGTGGACCCTTCTTGCGTTCCCTGAGAGCTGGTTGTTCGCATCGAAATTTATGGCGCGTCGCGGCGATCCGCGTTGTCCACTCCCTTGCAATATTTCCGCCGCCGCCGCACGATCCCACATCGCTGGCGAACGACGTTGGCGCAATGCAAATTTGAGGAAGGCCGTCATGCCGCCCGTCCCGCCGCCCGCACGCCCCCTTCCGCCCCTGGTGCCTGATCCGCCGTTCGACATCACCCGCGCCAGTCACGTCAGCCTCGCCGTCAAGGATCTGGGAGCCGCGCGCGACTTTTATGCGGCCGTGGCGGGCCTCGTGGTCACCGCCGAGGACAGGGACACTGTCTATCTGCGCGGCATCGAGGAGATCTGCCACCACAGTCTCGTACTGCGGCGCGCGGAAGGCCCGGCGACCTGCGATTTCATTGGCCTGCGGGTGCGGCGCGAGAGCGACCTTGAAGAGGCGAAGGCGCATTTTGACCGGTCCGGCACGCGCGCCACCTGGATAGATCGGCCTTTCCAGGGCCGCACCTTGCTGGTCGAGGACGGCGCGCGCATTCCGATTGATTTATGCGCGCA
>JANYDZ010000043.1 GCA_025363375.1 Hyphomicrobiales bacterium | reverse complement strand
GGTGAATAGTCTGGTCATGGTTTCCTCCCGTCTGGCGCGCAGCTTAGCGCGATCACGGCGGAAACAACATGCGCCGCGCGAGCGTCCAGCAATTCTAAAAGTAGCCACCCCCGGGATTCCCAAATCAGCGGAAAAATGATTCAGGGTGGGGATGAGGCTTTTGCCGTCCCTTTTGTCTGAGCTGCGTGCCGTTTGCGCCGGGTTTCCCGATCCGCGCAAGGGGCGCGGCGGCAATATCGCCGCGGCGGACTTCGGCCTGTCGGCTTTCGCGATGTTCTTCACGCAGAACGCCTCGTTCCTGTCGTTCCAGCGCGCGTTGGAGAAAGGCCAGGGCCGCTCGAACCTGGAGACCCTGTTCGGCATCGGAAAGATCCCTTCCGACAATTACATTCGCGACATGCTCGATCTCGCCGATCCCGCGCTGTTGCGGCCCGCCTTCGCGCGCGTCGAGGCGAAGCTCGAAGAGCCGGCGATGCGCAAGGCCTTCGAGAGGCTGGGCGGCCGGACGCTGATCGCCTTCGATGGAACCGAGTACTTCTGCTCGCAAAAACTCGGCTGCGCCCATTGCCAGACGCGCAAGCGCGCCAACGGAAAGATCGAGAACTACCACGCCATGCTGGCCGCGACCGTGGTCGCGCCCGGCCATGCCCGGGTCGTGCCGCTCTATCCCGAGTTCATCACGCCGCGGGACGGGGCGGAGAAACAGGATTGCGAACGCAACGCCGTCCAGCGCTGGCACGCCAGCCACGCCGCTCGCCTGCGCGTGCTGCGCCCCATCTATCTCGGCGATGATCTCTTCGCCTGTCAGCCCATCGTCGAGATGCTGGCGAAAGCGCGCGACGACTTCATCCTCACCTGCAAGCCGGCCTCCCACAAGGCGCTCTTCGACTTCATCGACGGCGCCGAGTTCGAGCGCCGCGAGCAGAAAATCCGCAAGGGCAAGAAAGTCGAGACACGCCGCTATCGCTGGATCGAGAGCGCGCCGATCCGCGACGGCGCGGACGCCGCGCTCGTCAACTTCATCGCCTTCGAGATCGTCGACGCGAAGGGGCGCGTCACATACGCGACCTCATGGGTCACCAGCCTGCCGGTGAACAGCGACAACGTCGCGGATATCGCGGCGTGCGGCCGGGCGCGCTGGAAGATCGAGAACGAAGGCTTCAACGTCCTCAAAAATCACGGCTACGAACTCGAACACAACTTCGGCCACGGCGAGGCGTTCCTGGCGATGACGCTGGCCGGACTGAACCTCCTCGCCTTCGCCTGGCACGCCATCCTCGACACGCTCGAACCGCCCTGGATCGCCGCGCGCGAAGCCGCCGCCAAACGAACCAGCTTCTTCCAGCACCTCGCCACCATTACCGCCTTCGTCGTCTTTCCATCATGGGCCGTTCTCATCGAAGCCCTGACGACGTTCACCATCCCGCCCGAACTCCTCGCGCCGCCAAAACTCGAATGAGCCGGACTTTTAGAATTGCTGGAGGCGCTGCGGCGCGGTTGACGCACGGGCGGAGCTGTGTGACGATCCGCTGGACATCCAACCCGGAGGATACGCCGTGCGCGCCAGACTCGCTTTTTCTTTTTGGCGCCATCGCTTCGCGGGATGGTCCACCATTTTTGTCTGCTTGCTTTCGCTGTGGCCTTTCGCGGCCACGCGCGCACAAGCGCCGGACGTCTCGATTCACGCCGTTACGATTTTCGACGTATCGCCCGCCGTCGTCGCGCGGGGTGGCGACCTGGCCAAACGCTACCGGGAGGGGTTGAGCGGCCTGCCCGGCTTCAACGGCGCGCTCATCCTGCGGGAAGTTGGCCGGCCTAATTGGTTCACGGTTGACGAAGGCTGGAAAGATCAGGCGTCCTTCGACGCGAGCGGGGCCTCCGCGCCGGTCAACTCCTTGCGCGTCAGCCTGCGGGCGATGGACCGGGCGCCGTTCGACCGGCGCGATTACGCCGTCATTTCGACGGGGCCATCGCAACCGCTCCTGGGCGCGGGCGTGGTTCACCTCCATCTGCATCTCGATGTCTTTCCGCCGGGCATCAATCCGGCGCTGGCGGCCACCAGGATCGTGGCGGAGGCCGCGCGTATGGGCCAGGGCAATCTGCGATATGACGTCTACAAATCCGTCGAGACGCCCGTCAGTCATTTCACCATACTGGGCGCGTGGCGCTCGCGCGCCGATTTCGATGCTTACGAGAGTTCGCCCTATGGCCGCGCCTTTCGCGATGCTGTCGGCCCGCTGCTCGGCTCTCCTATCGATGACCGTCTGAAAACCGCGATCGAGTGAAGACGACAGGGACGAGGAGGCGACCATGACGACACGCTTTGGCAAGTATCCCATGAACCAGTCGCCGGCGCTTTCGCCCAGCCGACGCGAGGCGGTGAAGGCGTTGGGCGCGTTCGCCGCCCTGACGACCGCGCTGCCCGTTGGCGCCGCGTTCGCGCAAAGCGGGAGCCTCCACGCCGTGACTTATCTCGATACGTCCGCCGCTTCGACGGGGCGCGGCATCGAGCTTCTGGCGCAGCTGCGCGACACCGCGCGGAAAAATTCCGCGAATCTGGAATTCACGATCCTGCAGGAGATGGGCCGTCCCAATCGCTTCGCCTTCTTTGAAAGCTGGGCGAACGACGCCGCCTTCGAAGCCTTCGCCACGAGCGAGTCGCGCGCCGCCTTCGACGAGGCGCTGAAATCCGTCCGCAACAGCCCGCCGGACCGCAAGATGTTGCGCTCCCACGTCGTCGCTTCGCCGCGCGCGGTTCCGCCCGGCGCGATCTACATGGTCGAGCACCTCGACTATTTCGGCGGCAGTCCGAAAATAACGGCGGACGCCGAACCGCTTTCATCGGCCATGGCGGCGATGGCGCAGAAGGACGCGGGCGTGCTGCGATTCGATCTCTACCGGGGAACGCCGCCGCGCGTGAACCACTATCAGGTGATTTCCGTGTTCGCGGACGCACAGGCGTTGGAGGCGCACGAGAACTCCGCCCACAAGCTGCAATTCCGCGTGGCGGGCGCGAAGGGCGCGACGTGGCGCTGCAACATGTACGATCAGCGGCTGTTCAAGGCGTTGTAAGGCACGCGTCGCCTAGTCGAGCTTCATCCCCACCGCCTTGATACCTTCTCGCGCACCTCCGCCTGCGTCTTGACGAAAGCCGCGAAATCGTCCGGGCTCCGGCTGATCGCCGGCTCGATGCCCGCCGCCGCGAGCTTGTCCTTCACATCCTGCGCCGCCATGGCCTTGGCGAGCGACGCATAAAGCCGATCAATGACCGGCTTCGGCGTGCCCGTCGGCGCGACGACGCTCTGCCAGATGCCGAGATCGAACTGCGGCAACACCTCGGAGATCAGCGGCAGCTCCGGCGCCAGCGCGGACTTGGTCTTGCCCGTGAGCGCCAGAATCTTGATCTTCTTGTCGCGCCACAACGGCAGCGCCACGTTGAGGCTTTCATGGCCGAGCGAAATCGCCCCCGCCATGAGATCGTTGATCTGCAGCGTGCCCCCGCCATAGGGCACCATGGTGATGTTGACGCCGCTGAGCTGGTTGATGAGGCCGGCCGCGACTTGCGATGTCGGCGTCGACACGCCCACGAAGAACGTGCCGGGCTTGGCCTTCTCCGCCGCGATCATCTCGGGAAACGTATTAGCGGGCACGTTGATATTGGCGACGATCGCCGAGGGCACGTTGGCGACGAGCGAGACGGGCGCGAATTCCTTGAAGGGATCGTAGGAGAGCTTTGAATAGAGGAACGGGTTCATCTCCAGCGTTCCATCGATGGCGAGCAGCAGCATGTAGCCATCGGGGTTGGCCTTGGCGACGGCTTGCGCGCCGAGAATCGTGTTGGCGCCCGGCTTGTTCTCGATGACGACCGTCTGGCCAAGGTCTTCTGAGAGTTTCTGCCCAATGAGCCGCCCCAGCACGTCCGCTGGACCGCCCGGCGCGAAGGGCACGACGAGGTTGATGGAGCGCGCGGGCCAGGTTTGCGCGGCGGCTTGGTGCGGCGCGTATGCGGGCGCGAGGGCGAGGGTCGCGAGCAATGCGGTGAATAGTCTGGTCATGGTTTCCTCCCGTCTGGCGCGCAGCTTAGCGCGATCACGGCGGAAACAACATGCGCCGCGCGAGCGTCCAGCAATTCTAAAAGTAGCCACCCCCGGGATTCCCAAATCAGCGGAAAAATGATT
>JANYDZ010000029.1 GCA_025363375.1 Hyphomicrobiales bacterium | reverse complement strand
ACCCTGTTGGCGCTGGCTTTGCTGTATCGCCCGCTGGTGCTGGAGACCGTGGACCCCTCGTTTCTCTCCAGCGTCAGCCGTGCCGGAGCCCCGACACAATTGATTTTCCTGGCGATTGTCGTGATGAACCTGGTCGCTGGCTTCAACGCTCTGGGCACCCTGCTGGCGGTCGGCCTGATGATGCTGCCCGCCGCCTGCGCCCGGCTCTGGGCGGCGCGCCTGACGGGCATGTTCGCGGTGGCGACCGGAGTGGCGTTAGCCTCTGTTTATATTGGCTTAATTGCCTCGTATCACGCCGGCGCGCCCAGCGGCCCGATGATCATTCTGGCCGCTGGCTGTTTCTACATCGTCTCCGTCCTGTTCGGCCGCGCCGGCGGAATCATTCGCCGGCTGCCTGCGCGCAAACATCTGGAGGCGTGAGATGAATGAGATTTCGCGGCGCGCGGTTCTCGCGTGTTTCGCCGCTCTTCCCACACGAACTCTCGCGCAAGGCTCGCGGCTTTCCTGCATGGCGAGCTTCTCGATCCTCGCGGATTTCGCGCGCCGGATCGGCGGCGACCGCGTCGACGTCGCCGCGCTCGTCGCGCCCGGCAACGACGCGCATGTTTACAACCCCACGCCCGACGACGCGCGCAGACTGGGCGCCGCCAGACTGATCGTCGTCAACGGCCTCGGCTTTGAAGGCTGGATCGAGCGGCTGCTGAAAGCCTCCGGCGCAAAGGCGCCGGTCGTCGTCGCCAGCGCCGGCGTCAAGCCGCTGCGCGGCAGCGGCCACATCGACCCGCACGCCTGGCAATCAATCGACAACGTCAAAATCTACATCGCCAACATCCGCGACGGCCTTCTCAAGGCGGACCCGGATGGCGCCGAAATCTACCGCGCCAACGCGGCCGCCTATATCGCCGGGCTGGACCTGCTGGAAAAGGAAATCCGCGCCGCCGTCGAGTCCATCCCGCGTGAAAAGCGCCGCATCATCACGACGCACGACGCCTTCGGTTATTTCGGCGCAACCTATGGATTCTCCTTCATCGCGCCCAAGGGGGTCTCGACGGAAACCGAGCCCTCCGCCGCCGATGTCGCCAAAATCATCCGCCAGATCAGAGCGGAGAAAATCCCCGCGGTGTTTCTGGAAAACGTCAGTGATCCCCGCCTGATGCAGCGCATCGCGGCGGAGACGGGCGCGAAACTGGGGGGAACCCTGTTTTCGGATTCGCTGTCGCCGGCAGGTGGCCCTGCGGTGACTTACGTCGAGATGGTCAGGAACAATCTGCGCGAGCTGGGCGCGGCGCTGGGAAGGTGAAGGCGGGCCTCCCTGTCCGATCGAATCCGATTGCCTTGCGCGCCCGCAATCCCTCATACATCTTACCATCAAGGGGACCGCGCAATGACCGACCTGATCGAAATCGCCAATCCCAAGGGCGCGCGGCTCAACGTCGTGTTCGTGCACGGGCTCGGCGGCGATGCGCGCACCACCTGGGCGCACGAGGGGAAAGAGGAGAATTTTTGGCTAAAGCGTCTTTCGGAAGCCCATGACGGCCTCGCGGTCTATTCCCTCGATTATGATGCGTCCCCGTCAGCCTGGCTCGGCGCGGCCATGTCTATTCCGGATCGAGCTGGCAACGTGCTGTCTCGCCTCGTTTCGTCGCGGCGCTTGCAAATAGCGCCGATCGTATTCGTGTGCCACAGCCTCGGCGGCCTCGTCATCAAACAAGTGCTTCTCGATGCATATGACCAAGGCCCCCACAGCGCGCGCGAGCGGGCGTTTGTCGACAATGTAAGGGCGATCGTGTTTATCGCTACGCCGCATACCGGCTCCGATCTTGCGACGCTTCTGAAGGCGATCCGCTTTTCGCGGGCGACCGTGTTGACGGAAGATCTCGGGCACAACAATTCCCATCTGCTCAAATTGCGTCAGCGCTATCAAACCTGGGCGCACGAACGCGCGGTTCGGCATCTGGTGTTCGTTGAGACGAGAGCGGTTCATGGACTCGCGATGGTCGTGCCGCGAGACAGCGCCGATCCTGTTTTTCCGACCGCATGGGCGATCCCGATCGACAAGGACCATTTCGCGATCTGCAAGCCGGAAGACGAGAA
>JANYDZ010000014.1 GCA_025363375.1 Hyphomicrobiales bacterium | reverse complement strand
GCGGATCGCCGGCAAAAATACGGCCATGGCGAGCATATCCGCGCGCTATCAGCGGGCGGCCGACGGTGCCGCGGCGCGCGAAGCCAGGTAGCCGCTTTCCTCCTTGCGCGGTCGCGACGCGTCGTGGCCCTCTAAGCGTGGCCGTCTGCGCGCGGCCCTCTACGCGCGGCTTGTCAGAGGGACGCGCGCGGGCCTACGATCACGCCGCGATTGCAAGCGCGGGGAGAACCTATGAGCGAGCCGTATCAAACCATCCGCGTCGAGAAGGACAATGGAATCACCTGGGTGATTTTCAACCGCCCGGAAAAACGCAACGCCATGAGTCCGCAACTGCATTTCGACATGGACGACGCGCTTGGCGCGCTGGCGAAGGACGATGAAACCAAGGTGCTCATTCTCACCGGCGCGGGCGCCGCCTTTTCCGCCGGGCAGGACCTGAAGGAATATTTCCGGGAAACCGCGAACAATCCGGAGCTGCGCGAAAAATCGCAGGCCGCCTCCAACCGCTGGCGCTGGCACAGGCTGGTGCATTTCCCCAAGCCCACCATCGCCATGATCAACGGCTATTGCTTTGGCGGCGCCTTCACGCAGGTGTGCGGATGCGACATCGCCATCGCGGCCGACGAGGCTTCGTTCGGCCTTTCGGAGGTCAATTGGGGCGTCATTCCCGGCGGCATCGTCAGCTGGAATATCGCGGAAATGCTGAGCCATCGCGACGCCATGTTCTACGCCATGACGGGCCTGCCCTTCGACGGCAGGAAGGCGGCGGAAATCAAGCTCGTGAATTATTCCGTGCCGCTGGCGCAATTGCGCGAAGAGGCCCTGAAAATCGCCAAAGTTCTCATGGAGAAGAATCCCGCGGCGCTGCGCGCCACCAAGGAGGCCGTGCGCCATGTGCGCGGCATGAACCACGATCAGGCGCAACAATATCTTGCCGCTAAACTGAGCGAGCTCGTGGCGAAGGACAAGGACAAGGGCATGCAGAAGGGCCTGTCGCAATTCCTCGACGACAAGAGCTACAGGCCGGGCTTTGGATCGCTCAAGAATTGACGCGGATGCGAGGCGACATGCAACGACGCATCCGATGTCTGATGGCGCTGGCGCTTTGCGGCGCCGCGCCATCCGCGCGGGCGCAGCTTTTTCATCAGGGCAGGCAGTTCACCGTTCTCGTCAACCTCTCGACGGGCGGCCCCACGGACACCGAAGCGCGCTTGCTGGCGCGCCATCTCGGCAAACATATCGCCGGCAATCCCGCGGTTGTCGTGCGCAACATGACGGGCGCCGGCGGCATTGTCGCGGTGAACTGGCTTGGACAGGTCGCGCCCAACGACGGCTTGACCATGGGCTTCTTCTCCAGCGTGCCTTCTTCTTCGGCGTCGGCCATTCCTAGTCTGAAAGTCGACATCACCAAATTTGGATTCGTCGGCACGGGCTCCGGCGTCAGCGTCACTTACGCGCGCAAGGACACCGGAGGCGGCCTTGCTTCGCCCGACGACCTCATGGGCAAAAAGGAAATCTGGCTTGGCGGCCTTGCTGTCGACAGCGACAAGGATTTGCGGCTGCGTCTGCAACTGGACATGCTCGGCCTCGACACCAAATACGTCACCGGCTATCCCGGCGCGGGAGACATACGCCTCGCGTTGCAACGCGGCGAGGTGCAGATGACATCGGAATCCCTGCCCTCCTATCGCAGCGCCGTCGAACCCGCGCTTGTGGACGCCGGAGCCGTGATCCCCGTGTGGTTCGACAATGTCGATGAAGCGAATAATCCGCGTCCGCACGAAGCTCATGGCATCGCCGCGACGAATTTTTACGACTATTTCAAACGCGTGAAGGGCCGGCCGCCGCAGGGTCCGCTGTGGGACGCGTTCGACACGATGAACACGCTGTCGCGCGGCTTCGAGCGCATTCTCGTCATGGCGCCGAATACGCCGAAGGAGGCGGTTGACGCCGTGAAAAAAGCGCTTGTCGATCTGCGCGATGACGCGGAGTTCAAGCGCGAATCCATGGGCATGATGAAATTCACGCCGGACTACGATGTGAGCGCCGAGGTGGAGAAGGTCTTCAACGAGAAGTCGAAGCCCAATTCCGCGTTCATTTCATTCTTTGAAAAATACATTGAAGCGGGCAAAACCGCGAGCATGAAGAACTGACGGCAAGCCTACGGTTTGCTCGTGACGATCGTCGCCCTGTCGACCACCGCCTTCGGCGTTTCAAACAAGGCCTTGAATTCCGCCATGATCTGCGCCGCGTTCATCGGTTCGAACGCGGCGCCGACGCGCCGCGATTCTTCAATCACGACGGGGTCCTTCATCATGTCGTCGAACGCCTTGCGCAGCGCCGCCAGACGCTCGGGCGGCACGCCGGGCGGGGCGGCGAAGGGCCGCGTCAGCTCGGCGACGCCGTAGACCAGCCGCGCCATTTGAACCTCTTCCGCGGTCTTCAGCAGCGCGTAGATATTCGTCGCCTTGCCGAAGAAATCGACGTTGCGCATATAGCCGAATTGCACGAACAGCCCGAGATCGCCGTTGAGGTAGTCGGCCATGTAGGAGCCGCGCACGCTCGATTCGAACATGCCGCAGCTGCCGCCGGCCTCGCCCGATTGCATCGCGAGGTTGATCTCGCGCGTGCCCTTGTAGCCCGCGACGACTTTCAAATTGGCGCCGAGCACGTTCTTCATAAACAGCGGCCAGCGCGTCAGCGGCGCGTCGCCGCCGTCGGAGCCGAAGACGACGGTCTGCTTGGCCGCGATCAGGTCCTCGAGCGTGCGGATGTTCTGGCCCGCGCCCTTCCACACGCCGCAAGCCAGCGTGTCGCGATGAATGTTGCCGATCCAGCCGAATTTCGACGTGTCGAATTTGACGTTCGTCTCGCCGTAGAGCGGCAACATCGCGACGGTCGACGAGAAGATGCCGAAAACCGTGCCGTCCTTTGGCGCGATATTGTAGAGATTGTTGGCCGCGAGCAGACTGCCGGCGCCGACGACGTTCTGCACGACCACATTGGGTTTGCCCGGAATGTAATTGCCGAAGTGGCGCGCCACCGTGCGGGCGGTCGTGTCATAGCCGCCGCCGGTGCCGTAACCGACCCAGAGGCTGAGCGTCCTGCCCCTGTAAAAGTCCTCAACCGGGTCGGCGGCGGCCGTTGTTCCGCCCGGGCCGATGCCCGGGCACAAGCCCAGGCCGATGCCCAGGATCGCGCCCGCGATGATCTGGCGCGCGACGGACACCGGCGGTTTGAGCATGGAACCCTCCACTACTTTCGTCCGAACAAGCGCTCGACGTCCGCGAGTTTCAACTCGACATATGTCGGCCTGGCGTGATTGCATTGTCCCGCGCCTGGGGTCGCCTCCATCTCGCGCAGCAGCGCGTTCATTTCCTCGCCCGTGAGCCGGCGTCCCGCGCGCACCGAATGGTGGCAGGCCATGGTGGCGAGCACGTGGTCGATTTTCTTTTCGAGCGACAGCGCCGCGCCGTGCTCCGCCAGCGTGTCCGCGACATCGCGCACGAGGCGACCGACGTCGGCGTCCTTCAGCAGCGCGGGGGCTTCGCTGACCGCGACGGCGCCGGGGCCGAAGCTTTCGATCGCGAGGCCGAGTTCCCCGAGAGCCGGCGCGTTGTCCATGAGGCGGTCGACTTCGGAGGAGTCGAGTTCGACCACGACCGGAATCAACATCAATTGCCGCGCGACGCCGACGGTGTCGCGCGCCTTCTTCAGGCGCTCATAGACCAGCCGCTCGTGCGCGGCGTGCTGATCCACGATGACGATGCCGTCGCGGGTTTGCGCGACGATGTAGGTGTCGTGCAATTGCGCGCGCGCGGCGCCGAGCGGCGTGTCGAGATGTTCGGCCGCGGCGGGCGTTGCGTGCGCGCGCGTATCGGCGGCGGGCGCGTGGGTGAACGAGGCTTGCGCGTTGTCGCCAAAGCCCATGGGCGGGCCCGGCGCTGACGGCGAATTCCGCCAGTCCCAATGACGCGGCGGCGCGGGTTGAGATCCGCCGCCCGAAAAATTGCGGCGCGCGATCGTCTCCAGCGCGCGCGCGCCTCCGGTTGTGGAGGCGCGGTGCAACGCGTCGGCGAGCGTCTGTTTCAGATCGG
>JANYDZ010000725.1 GCA_025363375.1 Hyphomicrobiales bacterium | reverse complement strand
ATGCTCGACATCATGTCCATGTGTCAGTTTCTGATCATGACGTCCGATCTGCTGAGTGTCGTTCGTCGAGCGGGCGGGCGGCTGGACTATAATTTTATCCGTTACCTTGTAACGCGATACGAGCCGTCAGACGGCCCGCAGACAAAGATCGTGGCGTTCATGCGCTCGATGTTTCAGGACCGGGTGCTGACCCATCCCATGCTGAAATCGACAGCTATTTCGGATGCCGGTCTGTCCAAGCAAACGCTGTACGAGGTCGGCCGGGAGTTTTTTACTCGCTCCACATACGACCGCGCCGTCGAATCGCTCGATGCGGTCAACGCGGAAATCGAGGGCCTGGTAAAGACTTCGTGGGGGAGGGCATGAGTTCCCACAAGAAAGCTCGAAACGCGGCGCTGGGGGTTGGATTGACCGGCCCGCCGCAGGAGCGGGAGTTGGCGCCTGCCAACTCTGAGCCTCCCGCCGCGACGGCGGCGAGCCAGCGCAATTCTGTGCAAGCCGCGCCCGTGTCCGAATTTCGCCCCCGCGTGAGTTCGGGTGCGGTCGGCGCGGTTTCGAGGACGCTGGATCAATTTCAGCACGACATGCAGGCGGCCAAGGACCTGCTTGCTTCGGGAGCGACAGTCGTCGAGCTTGAGGCGTCCGACATTGAGGAATCGATGCTCAAGGATCGGCTGGAAATCGACGCGGAAAGTCAGGCCGCGCTGGTCGAGTCCATTCGTCAGAGCGGGCAGCAGGTTCCCATCCTTGTCCGTCAGATCAGCCAATCGCCGTCCCGTTATCAGGTCGCTTATGGTCACCGGCGCGTCGCGGCCTGCCGCCAACTGGGTCGAAGAGTGTTGGCGATCGTTCGCGCGCTTTCCGACCAGGAACTGCTGGTGGCGCAAGGGCAGGAAAACAGCTCCCGCACCGATCTGTCCTATATCGAGCGCGCGGTTTTTTCCCTGAATTTGGAAAAGCGCGGCGTCTCGCGAGAAACCATCATGTTGGCGCTCACGACCGACAAGACCGAACTTTCGAAAATGATCACGGTCGCTCGCTCGATTCCCGCCGAGATCATTCGATCTGTCGGCCCCGCGCCAAAGGCGGGGAGAACCCGCTGGCTTGGTTTGTCGCAGCGTATCCCCGAGGTGAAGTTGGACGCCAGATTTCGGGCGCTGCTGGCAAGCGACGACTTTGTCGCCGCTTCGAGCGACGCGCGGTTCGAGCTTGTTTTCAGGTTTTTGCAAGCGAAGCCAAAACGCGGGGCGCAGGACCTGAATTGGGCGACTTCGGACGGACGGAGGCTCGTCAGCGCGGTTCGCTCGTCCAAGGCGATGACCTTGACGATAGACGAACAACAAGAACCCGGATTCGGCGCGTTTCTATTCGAAAATCTGGACGCTGTTTACGATTCGTTCCGAACTCGAAAACAGGCGCGTTAACTATAGCGACTCCGCTGACGCGGAGTCGCGGCGTGTAACAACCGCGTAATCTTCCACCCACTCTGGAGAAATCGGCAAAAGAAAAAGGCCCCCGAAACGAAGTTCCGGAAGCCCCTTCTCATACTTGGCGGTCTGAGAATCCCACTTCCGCGAATCGCTGTCAAGCGTGTTGTGACAGTTTGAACGTCGTTTCGGCGGGCGGATTTCTGTTGCCCAAGCGAGGGCATTCGAAATGCAACCCCATAGTTCGACGACGCCGTTTGGGCGCCGATCGCTGACGCTCGCCCAGGTTTCCCATCAGCAGATCGCCAGGGCGCGGCCGCGTGACAAGGTCGTGCACAAATGGCAGGTGTTTCGCGCGATCTGCGCCGCCAAGACGCGCGTCGGCGTGTCCGAACGCGCGCTCGCCGTGCTCGACGCGCTGCTGAGCTTTCATCCCGAGACGATGCTGGGCGGGGAGCGTCTGATCGTGTTCCCCTCCAATCGGCAACTGGCGCTGCGGGCGCATGGCATGGCGCCGGCGACGCTGCGCCGGCATCTGGCGGCGCTGGTCGACTGCGGCCTGATCATTCGCCGTGACAGCCCGAACGGCAAGCGGTTCGCCCGCAAAGGGCAAGGCGGCGACGTCGAGATGGCGTTCGGCTTCGACCTCAGCCCGCTGGCGGCGCGCGCCGAGGAGTTTGCAGCCTGGGCCGAGGAGGTCGGCGCCGAAGAGCGCGCTCTGCGCCTCGCGCGCGAGCGCATCACTTTATGCCGGCGCGACGTCGCCAAGATGATCGCGACCGGCATCGAGGAGGGCGTGCCGGTCGCGAGCGCTGAAGGGCAGGGGGGCTGGGCGGACCTTCACGGCCGCTATCGCGGCGTCGTCGGGCGCATTCCCCGCCGCGCCGGTCGCGGTGAACTGGAGACCATCGCGCAGGAACTGACGCAGCTGGCCGACGAAATCCTCAGCCTGCTGGAAACTCACATAATATCGAAAGAAT
>JANYDZ010000743.1 GCA_025363375.1 Hyphomicrobiales bacterium | reverse complement strand
TGCCGGTCTTGATGGAGCCGACGCGCATGTAGCTGCGCCCGGTGAGAATCGGCTTTCGACGCGTCACGCCGCGCCAGGTGTTGATGCCCGCGAAGGCCAGCGCGTCCTGCGGATAAAGCAGTTTGCGGACGGCGGAATTTATGCCGTCGCAGGCGATCAGAGCGTCGGCGCGCTCGGAGGGCAACCGCGTCGCGGTGGAGGTTTGCTCAAGGTCTACGCTGACGCCGTTCGCGTCCTGCGTAAAACCGGCGACGCGGCGGTCGGTCACGACGGCGTCGGGGCCAAGACGCGCGCGCGCCTCTTCCAGCAAGGTCAGATGCAGTTTGCCGCGGTGAATGCCGACTTCAGGCTGCGCATAGCCCGCGTATTTTCCGCGCGGCTCCTTGTAGATGAGCTGGCCGAAGCGGTTGAAAAAGCAGCTTTCGAGATTCTCGATGCCCTGCGCGAGCAGCTTCCCGTCGACGCCCAACGCCGCGAACTCCCGCATGGCGTGCGGCAGCATGGTGATGCCGACGCCGAGTTCGCGAATATCCGGCGCGCGCTCGTAGACGCGGCAGGATATGCCCTTCGCGTGCAGGTTCAGCGCAAGGCAGAGCCCGGCGATTCCGCCGCCGGCGATGGCGATGTGCATGGTGTGGCTCCGCGCGCGGGAGACCCTTCGGGGTCTGGAGTTTCACGAACGTCCGGGGGTGTTCCCGGACGCGAGGTCCGGGGCGGGAGATATCACGTCGGGCGGCAAAGGGCATTAGGCGTGATGTGCGCGCTTCCTTCTCCCGTGGAAAGGGAGAAGGGTCCCGCTGAATCGCTTTGCGAACGCCAACGCCCCCGGATCGCCCTCGGCGACCGGGATCGCGTTGGCCTGCATGTCCGCACGAAGTATCAGGACGTGTCCGGGGTCAGCGCCTCGCGGGCGAGCCAGTCGCATCGATGCAGCACGTGATCGATTTCCGCGAGGGGATGTTCGCGCCAGCCGGGCGCCGGGCCGGGGCGCAGGACCCCCTGGAGTTTCAGGCGCGGCGATTTCTCGCGTCTCGCGAAAGCGCGGGCGAGGCGCCGGGCCTGACGCGGCAGATCGTCGAGGGCGGCTTTCAGAGCTTGGAGCCGGAGCGCGAGATTCGCTGCATTCTCCAGGCCATCGGCTTTGCCGTCCTTTGGCGGCCGCGGCTCGCGCCCCAGGGAAATCCTGCGGGCCTCGCCGTCGCCGAAAAAGCTGATGCGCGGACGGAGGCCGGGGCTTGCCGGAGGGCGAAAGAAACGCTTGCGGGGATCGAAGAGTTGAAAGGACAGGCGCCGTTTTCCGCGCTCCGCGCAGACAAGGCCCGTTGGCGCCGGACGCGGGGGCGACGCTTTCACCTGGACCGTTCTCGCCAGACTCGCGATCAGACGCCGCGCGGCGGATTCAGCGGGCCGCAAAACCCGTGTGATCGCGCGATGCAGCGCCCTCGAAATCCGGCCGGAAACAACGCCAGCCTCGACGCCCTCCGTCAAACGCAGCAGCGCGAACAGACCCGCGAGGATGCGGGCGAGGGCGGTTCTGTTGAGATCGATGGATTGGAAGAGGGGCAAGGCGGGGTTCCGAGGAAATCGAACAAAACAGGAACATAAGGTGCGCGAGAGGTTTGTCAAGCGGAAGTTTGGTTAGATCGGAGGTCGCGTGCGGCGAGAGCCAGTCTCGAACCCCTCCATGCAATCTTTAACCCGAAGGTTATAGCCGAGCTCATGGTGCGAAAATAAAGACATACGGAATGGGGATTTAAGCCTGAAAAAAGCGGGTTTTCGAGAAGCCCGGTGCGGTTCGCTCGCATCTTAAAAGCGAGCGAGTATCAAGAAGCGCCCGCTCGTACTTTTCGTCAAGCTTCTTAGTTTGGCAACGACGGTGGTGGAGGCAGAGCACGCTTCACGACATCCGCTTTTTGGAAGCTGCAAGGCTTGCCAAATGAGGGTAGAGACGACATAGTAGGAGCATGACAGCTAAAGCACTTGCCAAGCGTGGAAAGGCCG
>JANYDZ010000712.1 GCA_025363375.1 Hyphomicrobiales bacterium | reverse complement strand
TGCTGATGATGATCATCGGCATGTCGCTGCTCTACTCCTATGTGATGAGCTATCTGCACATCTCGCAATCGGCCGCGGAATCGATCGTCGCGATGCATTTGCCGCGCTGGGAACTGCTGGCGGCGATCCTGGTCATGGTGGTCGTGCTCGGCTTCTTCCTGCCGCCGGTGTCGATCATCCTGATGACCGCACCGATCATCCTGCCGCCGCTCAAGGCAGCGGGCTTCGACCTCGTCTGGTTCGGCGTCGTCATGACCATCGTCATGGAGATGGGGCTGATCCATCCGCCCGTGGGCCTCAATATTTTCGTGATAAAAAACATCGCGCCGGATATTCCGCTGATCGACATCATCTGGGGCGTCATGCCCTTCGTCGGGCTGATGATCCTGGCCGTTTTGATCCTGTGTCTCGCGCCGGAGATCGCGACCTGGCTGCCGAAGGCGGTGATGGGATAATTCAACCTTGACGTTGCCCCGCCGTCGGGGAACAAAGATCACAGCCATCACAGGAGAAACGCCATGTCCGAACTCACCTACGCCGTCGCGCAAAAAATGCTCGCGGACGCGCTCGCCTATTGCCGCGAACACAAGTTCAATCCCATGTCCATCGTCATTCTGGACGCCGCGGGCGGCGTGAAGGCCGCCGGCAGCGAGGACAACACGACCTTCATGCGTTGGCGCGTCGCGCACGGCAAGGCCTTTGCGGGAGTCGCGTTCGGCATGCCTTCGCGCCGCCTCAACACCATGTCGGGCGAGCGCCCGCATTTCGTCAACGCGCTGAACGGCGTCGCGGACGGCAATATCGTGCCGGTGCCGGGCGGCGTCATCATCCGCGACGCCAACAAAAAGCTGCTCGGCGCCGTTGGCGTCTCCGGCGACACTTCGGACAACGACGAAGCGGCCGCGGTCGCGGCGATCAAGCTTGCCGGTCTGGTCGCCGACATCGGCGCGTGAAGATAAACCGCCGCTGCGCTTTGGGGTCGCCATACTTTTGTCGCACGGGGGAACGAAACATGGATCGCGCCTTGCGACGAAAATCGCGCGCGGCGCTGGAATTGCGTGGCGCGCTTCTTGTCAATTCCCATGACACCGCATGACACCGATGGCGTGGCGCATGCCGTCCAGGCGACGCTCGATAGGGCAAAAGCGAAAAGAACAGCGTGGTTCGAGCCAATGACGTTGCATCTGCGGAAAAACGACGCGCATGCCCGGCGCTGGAGCCCTCCGGCGGCAATGGAGCCTGGGGAACGTCGGGCCATTGCGCCGCAATTCTGCGCGAGGGTCGCGGCATGACAAAGCAAGGAAGTGCGAATCGCAACAAAAAGGAAACTATCTTCGCAGTTTTGCGTCGCGCCTCGCTTGCCGTCCGGCGCGCGCCCGCCCGTTCAATTCGAGCTAAATTGTTTGGAAAACCGGGCGTTTATGCGTGTCGCCGCCAGTCGTCGCGCGCCGACGCGGCGCGGCTTTCGAAACCCCTTGATAATATTTCAACCGCAGGCTCAGGGGCTTCAGAGCGGCCGGCGCCATCGGATGGGGCCAGTTGCGAAAAGTCGGGCGGGGCTGTCATGGCTATGTCTGTTGTTGATCTCGATCCCTGCCGCCGCTCCTACAGCGCCGGCGAGAGGCTGGCGGACGCCATGGTGCATGGAGTCGGCATCAGCGCGGCGATCGCCGGGTCGGCGTATTTGATTTTGTCCTCGCTCGCGCAGGACAGCTCCGGCAAATTGTTCGCGGTCGTGGTCTACGTGACCGGCATGATCGCCATGTTCATCGCTTCCGCGGCCTACAATCTCCATTACGGAACGCGTTGGCGCGGGGCGTTGCGGCGCTGCGATCATGCCGCGATTTTTCTGATGATCGCCGGCACCTACACGCCTTTCACAACGCAATTGCACGCCGGAATGGCCGCCATCGGATTGACGGCTTCGATCTGGACGATGAGCCTTGCCGGCGTCGTCATGAAGTTTCGCGCGGCCGAGCTTTTCGAAAAATATGGGGAATCGATCTATCTCGGGCTCGGCTGGTCGTCGCTTCTGGTGATGGCTCCGCTGGCGGGCGATCTCAAGGCGAGCAGCCTTTCAGCCGTGGTGATCGGAGGCGCGCTTTATTCGATAGGCGTGATTTTTCATCGCTGGGAGCGGTTGAAATTCCAGAACGCCATCTGGCACCTTTTCGTGTTGTGCGCGGCGATGGCGCACTATGTCGCAATTCTCGACGCGGTTGTGCTGCCGTCCGCGTGACGCGCTTGCAGGCGCGTTACTGAAGCGGGCGCCGCGCCCAGGGGCGCTTGCCCGCCGGCGCTTCGGCGCCGAATGCCGGTTGGTAGAAATGCGCGACGCCCGGAATGCGTTTTTCGCGCATGGCCTTCTCGGTCGCCGGGTCGGTGATTTCAAAAGCGTCGAAGCCGCAACGCAGCATCGGTTGAATCTGATCGACGAGCACTTCCCCGACGGCCCGCAGCTCCTTTTTGTAGCCGTGGCGTTCCCGCAACAACACCGCCATGGAAAACGCGCGCCCGTCGCCGAACTTCGGGAAGCCCAGCGAGATCACCGCGAACCGCGCGATGTCGGCCGCGAATTCTTCGATCTTCGCGCCGGGTTCAACGCGCAGGCCTAGCGGCACGTTGGAACCTTCAAAGGCCTGACGTTCGGCTTTCCACCAGTCGAGTGAAAAAATCACCAGCCCCGCGGCGGGCGCGCCTTCTCCGTCGGCGATCGGGCGCCAACTGTCGGCGATGAAGCAACCATTCTTGTAAAGCGCCATGAAATCCCGCCGTCGCGTCAGATGTCCGCGCCCTTGTCGCGGTCATAAAGCGCTGTTTTGAAAGGCGCCATGCCGACGCGGCGATAGGCGCTGATGAAATCTTCGCTCTTGTCTTTGCGCAAGCCGATGTAGGTGTCGACCACCGTCTCGACGGCGTCGACGACGTCTTCGTAGGAGAAGCCGGGGCCGGTGATGTCGCCGATCGTGCAGATTTCATCGCCCGAGCCGCCCAGCGTCACCTGGTAGGTCTCGACGCCTTTGCGTTCGAGGCCGAGAATGCCGATATGGCCGACGTGGTGATGGCCGCAGGCGTTGATGCAGCCGGAAATCTTGATCTTCAATCCGCCGATGTCGCGGGCGCGTTCCATCTCGCCGAAGCGTTGTGAAAGGCGCTGCGCCACGGGGATCGAGCGCGCCGTCGCCAGCGCGCAATAATCCATGCCGGGGCAGGCGATGATGTCTGAAACGAGGCCCGCGTTGGGCGTGGCCAGACCGCACGCGGCAAGCGCGTCGTAGATCGCGCCGAGATCGTCGAGCGCCGCATGCGGCAGCACCAGGTTCTGCTCGTGAGAGACGCGAATTTCATCATGGCTGTAACGCTCGGCGAGGTCCGCGACGGCGTCCATCTGTTCGGATGTGGCGTCGCCGGGAATTTCGCCAATGCCTTTCAACGAAATTGTCACGACGCCGTGGCCCGCGATCTTGTGCGCGGCGACATTGTGATCGACGAAGGCCGCGAACGTCGCGTCATGCGCGCGCCGCTCCATGACGGCCTGCGAGCGGGCGGGGCGCGGCGTCATCGCCGGCATGGCGAAGTAAGCGCGGATCCGGTCGATCTCGGCTTGCGGCAAGGTCAGTTCGTCGCGCGGCATCGCCGCGAACTCCGCCTCCACCGCCGCGCGCATGGGCTCAAGGCCTTTTTCATGCACGAGAATTTTGATGCGCGCCTTGTATTTGTTGTCGCGGCGGCCCTCGAGATTGTAGACGCGCACGATCGCCGTGACATAGGCGAGCAAATCGGCTTCGGGCAGAAAGCCGCGAATTTTCTTCGCGACGAAGGGCGAACGTCCCTGACCGCCGCCGACGTAGACGACAAAGCCCTTTTCGCCTTTGTCGTTGCGGACGAGATGCAGACCGATGTCGTGCGCCTGAATGGCGGCGCGATCCTTTGGCGCGCCGGTCAGGGCGAGCTTGAACTTGCGCGGCAGGAAGGTGAATTCGGGATGGATCGACGACCATTGCCGAAGGATTTCCGCGTAGGGGCGGGGATCGTCGACTTCGTCGGCGGCGGCTCCGGCAAAATGATCGGCGGTGACGTTGCGGATGCAATTGCCGGATGTCTGGATCGCGTGCATCTCCACTTCCGCCAGATGCGCGAGAATGTCGGGCACGTCCTTCAACGCGGGCCAGTTGAACTGGAGATTTTGCCGCGTGGTGAAATGGCCGAAATTCTTGTCGTAGGCGCGCGCGATGAAGGCGAGCTTGCGCATCTGTTTCGCAGACAACGTCCCGTAGGGCACCGCGACGCGCAGCATATAGGCGTGCAGCTGCAGGTAGACGCCGTTCATCAGGCGGTGAATGCGGAATTGATCTTCGTTGAGTTCGCCGGAGAGGCGCCGTCCCACCTGATCGCGAAACTGGGCGACGCGGTCGGCGACAAAGGCGGCGTCGAATTCGTCATAGCGATACATGCGGAGGCTCCGAATTGCGCAACCGTTTAGCCCGCCTGCTTGCCGTGGTCGAGATGCACCGAGGGGCCCGCCGCGCGAATGCGGTCGCGAATGTGCAGCGCGACAGGTCCCTTCGACCTCACCTCCACGTCGAAAGGCGTGACCTCGACCACGAGGTTTTTCAGGACGGCGGCTTGCGCGGCCGCAAGCCCTGCGTCGATGGCGGCCTTGTCGGCGAAGACATGCGCGTCCGCAAGTCGTTCGACCCAATTTTCGCCACGTCCGAGATAGACAATAATCCCGTCGGTCAAGCGGTTGGCGGAGATGGCCTGTGGCATTTTAAACCAGCGGAGGTTAGAGAGTGGCGCGAAGCGTAAAGCAAATAACAGAAAAAAGCTAGAGAATTTATTATATCACATTCTGGGGATGTGAAAAAATGTTCGCGACCTATATTCAGCCGCTGATCGTCGCATACGGTCTTTGGGCGGTATTTCTCATCGTCATGTTCGAGAGCGCCGGCGTGCCTTTGCCGGGCGAGACGGCGCTTGTCTCCGCCTCCATCTATGCCGGCGTGACCGGCGATTTGCGGATCACCCATATCATTGCCGTGGCGGCCGCGGGAGCCATCATTGGCGACAACATCGGTTTCTGGGTAGGCCGCACCTGGGGTCTGCCGCTGATCCATCGCCATGGCCACCTCATCAATCTCACGGAGAAGCGGTTGGCGCTTGGCGACCGGCTGTTTTCCCTGCATGGCGCCAAAATTGTCTTCTTCGGCCGCTTCATCGCGTTTCTGCGCATCTTCGCGGCGCTGCTGGCGGGCGCGCTGCGTTACGGCTGGAAGCCCTTCCTGTTTTACAACGCCACGGGCGGCATTGTCTGGGCGTTGGTCTTTGGTCTTGGCGGCTATGTTTTCGGCGACACGGTCACGAAGTTGAGCGGCCCCATCGGCATGCTCGCTTTTCTCTGCGCGGTCGTCGGAATCGTCGGATTCATATGGTTTGCCAAACGGCAGGAGCACGTCTACCTCGCAAAGATGGAACGCGAAGTCGAGGTCGAGCGCGGCAAGGAAAAATTCCCCCTGCGGTGAGCCCGACGCGTCCAGGTCAAAGCTTTATGCGGAGGCGGTGCGCGATTTCGCCGACAATGCCGCGGCGGAAGGCGAGCACGCAAGCCACGAAGATCGTCCCTTGCGCCACCAGCGCCCATTGGCCAAAGCCCGCCATGTACTGCTGCATGGCGACGATGACGAAGGCGCCCACGACCGGCCCGAAGATCGTGCCGAGCCCGCCCACGAGCACCATCAGCACGACTTCGCCGGACATCGTCCAGTGCGCGTCGGTCAGCGACGCGTTCTGCGCGGCCAGCACCTTCATCGCTCCCGCCAGGCCCGCCAGCGTCGCGGAGAGGATGAAAGCCGCGAGCTTGTAGTGATCGGCCTAAAAAGAAATTCCTAATGCTACAAATAAAATAGAATATTTAAGCTTTCTTAAAGCAAATATACTAAAAAATGCTTTAATAACCAGAAAGTCTAATATTTCAACTGATTTGATAAAGAATCATGTTT
>JANYDZ010000700.1 GCA_025363375.1 Hyphomicrobiales bacterium | reverse complement strand
CGCTTCTCGATGTCCTCGGTGACGAGATTGCCTTCGGACGTGCTGGCGAAACCGCACTGCGGGCTGAGGCAAAGCTGCTCCAGCGGAATGTAGGCGCTGGCGGCCTCGATGCGCCGTTTCAATTCGTCTTTTGTTTCCACGCGCGGCTCTTTTGAACTCACAAGTCCGAGCACGACTTTCTTGCCTTTGGGCACGAACCTCAACGGCGCGAAACCGCCGGCCCGCTCCGTGTCAAATTCCAGAAAGAAACCATCGACCTCGGCGCCGTTGAACAATGTTTCGGCGATTGCGTCATAGCCTCCGGACGCCATCCACATGCTCTGGTGGTTGCCGCGGCACGTGTGGATTGTCACCGCCATGTTTTCGGGGCGCTTTGCGACGAGCGAATTGATGATCCTCACGTAAAGCGCGGGAAGCGCCGCCGGGTCCTCGCCATCGGCGGCGATCTGCGCGTGAATGCCGGGATCGCACAAATAAGCGAAGGACACGTCGTCCAACTGGAGATATTCGCAACCCGCTTCTGCCAGGTCATGAATTTCCAACTGATAGGCCGCCGCGACGTCGGCCCAGAATTCATCCATGTGCGTGTACGCCGAGGGATCGACAAGCTTGCGGCCGCCACGCATGTGCAGATAGGTGGGCGAAGGCATGCAAAACTTCGCCGTCTTCCGGGTCGCGTTCTTGAGGAACCGGAAATGATCCACCATGATGGGCTTCGAGCGGCGCACCTTGCCGACGACGGCCAGCATGGAATTGGTTTCCGCCGTTTGTCCGTCCTTGCCGATAAATTTGACGGCGTAATTCGAGCGCGTGAGCGCGATCCCGTCGAACCCCGTCAAAAAATCCGTGTGCCACATGGCGCGCCGGAATTCTCCGTCCGTGACGGATTGCAATCCCGCGCTTTCCTGCAGCGCGACGACTTCGGCGATCGCGGCGTCTTCGATTTGCGTCAGTTCCGCGCGCGGCGCGGCGTTGCCGGCCGCTTTCAGTCTGGCGGCTTTCAACCGCGATGGCCGCAGAAGGCTGCCGACGTGATCGGCTCTGAACGGGGCTTTGATCATGGCCAACTCCTATCGCCGCTGCGCGAGCATGACGCCGTCTCCGACGGGAATCAGCACGCGCTCCACGCGTTCGTCGCGCGCGATCTTGGCGTTCAACGCCTGAATGCTTGTGACGGTAGGGTCCTTGCTCGCGGGATCGGCGACGCGGCCGCCGCGGAACATGTTGTCGAGGATGATCAATCCACCGCGTTTGACGAGGCGCAAACTGGATTCGTAATAACCGTCGTAGTCTTCCTTGTTGGCGTCGATGAAGACGATATCGAAAGCGGAGGCCATGCCTTCCTGTTCCAGCTTTGCGAGCGTCGCCAGTCCCGGTCCCAACCGCAATTCGATTTTGGATGTCACGCCCGCCTTCCGCCACGCGTCGGCCGCGATGTTCGTCCAGTCTTCGCTCATGTCGCAGGTGACGAGCTTGCCCTCGGGCGGCATCGCCATCGCCATCGCGAGCGAGGAATAACCGGTGAACGTGCCGAGCTCGAGAATTTTGCGCGCCTGGCAGAGTTTGACGAGGAAGGCCAGGAAATGCCCCTGCTCGGGCGCCACCTGCATGCTGGCGCGCGGCATGACGCGGGTTTTCTCGCGCAGTTCCGTCAGCACCGGGTGTTCCGGCGGGCAATGCGCCACGATGTAGTCAAGGAGCGTCGGATCAAGGGATATGCTTGCGCGGGTCATTGTTTTTCCTTCAATTATGCAATCGTCGGTAAGCCTGTATGCGTTCCTGCGCTTGTGCGACAGGTTTGGATCGGCGTTTTCCCCGGCGTCAAGCCGCGCCGGCGGCGGCGGAAACCTGCTCGCGTTGAATGCCTTCGCGCACTTCTTCCTCAATCAGCCGCCAAATCCGGTCGGTGATGGTCACGAATTCCACGGTGCGTTTGATCGAGAGGTTTCGCGGGCGCGGCAGGTCCACCAATATTTCCTCCTTGAGTCGTCCGGGGCGCGCGGTGAACACGAAGACGCGGTCCGAAAGAAAAACGGCTTCGTCGATCTGGTGGGTGATCAACACGACGGTTTTCTTCGTCTCCTGCCAGATGCGCGTCATCTCCGCCTGCATGATCTCGCGCGTTTGCGCGTCAAGCGCCGCGAAGGGCTCGTCCATGAGAAGGATGTCCGGATCGACCGCGAGCGCGCGCGCGATGTTGACGCGCTGGCGCATGCCGCCGGAAATCTCGTGCGGAAACAGTTTTTCAAAGCCGGACAGACCCACGAGCCGCAAGAAATCAGACGCGCGTTTGCGGATAGCTGCGCCGCTCGCGCCCTGAATTTCCATGCCGAACGACGCGTTGCCGTAGACGGTGCGCCAGGGCATCAACCCGTCCTGTTGAAACACGAACGCACGGTCGGGTCCGGGACCGACGACCTCCTTGCCGTTGACCCTGACCGACCCCGACGAAGCCTTGATCAATCCGTCCAGAATGCGCAACAGGGTCGTCTTGCCGCAGCCAGAGGCGCCGACAATGCTGACAAACTCGCCTTCCTCGATGGAAAGCGAGACGTCGCGCAAAGCCTCAATCTCGATACCGCCTTTGCCGAATGTTTTGGAAAGGCCCGCGGTCGCAAGTTTGACGGCCATCGCTCATTCCTCCGCGGATTGCAGACGCCAGGGCGCCAGCCAGCGTTCGATGAGTTTCAACAGCTCGACGCTGATCACGCCGGCGATGGCGAACAGCACGATGCCGACGAAAAGGCCCGCCGTGTCGAAGGAGTTTCCCGAAATCACGATACGGTAGCCAAGACCCGCCTTGGCGCCGAAAATCTCCGCCACGACGACGCCGACGAGGCCGCGCGCCACGCCAAGCCGCAATCCGGTGATGATGAAAGGCAAGGCCGAGGGAAAGCGCACCTTGAGGAAGACTTGCCGCTTGCCGGCGTTGAACGAATGCGCGACTTCCAGCAGCACGCGGTCGGTTGTCGCCAATCCGCTGTAGGTGTTGATCAGCACCGGAAAGAACACCGAGATGAAAACGACGGCCGCGTGCGCGGCGAGGCCGATCCCGAGCCAGAGCACGAAAAGCGGCGCCAGCGCTATGAACGGAGTGGCGTAGAGCGCCGATATCCAGGGATCAAGGAAGTCCCGCGCCCATGTGGACAGAGCCATCAGCACGCCAATAAGGATGGCCGCGCCGGCGCCAAGCAAAAAGCCAACGACGAATGTCTGCAGGCTGGCGAGAATATCGGTTTGCAGCGTGCCCTCGCTCCACATCTCCGCCATCCGGGAAAAAACGGCGGAGAGAGGCGTGAAGAACAGCCGGTTCTTAATGAGATACCGGCCGGCGAGCTCCCAGAGAACGCCGGCGGCCGCAATGGACAACGCGCCGCGCAGGAACGCGGGTCCGGGAAACCCGCGCATGCGCCACATGCGGCTCGGCGCGGCGCGGCCCACACCCTCAACTTTGTCGGTCATGTCTCTCCCTGGGCGGCGTTCGCGCACAACTTGCCGCTTGTCGTGTTCAAATCGTATTGACGGGCGGCTCGACTTTTTCCGTCATGCGCCATTGTTTGAGTTCGCCGCCATCGGCCAGCGCCTGAAGTTCGCGTTTCCATATTCTTCGCAGGGTCACCACAGCCGCGTCGGAATGCGACAATTGCTCATGCTCGCGCGTTGAGACGGGACTTTGTCCCACCTGGGCCACGTAGTCCTGGATGAATTCGATATGGGTGCGGTCCTCGATTTCGCTCAGGCGGAGCGTGCCCGCGAGCACGGCGTCGCCAAGCGAGCCGATCATCGACCGATCATAAAAGGTCGGCGACCGGCTCGCCAGAATATCCCTGGCGTCCTGCCCGGTGACGGGCGCCAGGTTGACGCGGAAAGTGGTGTGCTTTTGATCGTCGATCGGCACGCGCCAGGACACATGCAGAGCGTGCTTGACGGCCTTTGCGAGCATGATCGCCGTCGGCACGATGTATCCGACGTTCGGCATTCCCTTGTGCGCGACGCCGACTTTGTCGGTGTTGGGCCATTTGTCGAAACAGGCGACGCCCCAGTCGGACTCCTCAGCCCAGACTTCGGGAATGCCGCTCAGATTGCGCTCGGGCAGGAGGTCGCGGTGGTTGAAGGGAAAATGCGACGCGTCGTTTTCCAGCGAGAAGAAAAAATTGACCGGCAGGACATCGACCGTCACGTCGCGGATTCCGTCCATTTCCATGCCTTTGAAACGCGGCAGCGGCGGCGGCTCGCCGTCGCCGAAATACACGAAGATCAGCCCGAGATATTCCTCGGTGGGATAGCCGCGAATGTGCGTTTTCGGACGCTCGTGGCCGCGGTCGCCGGGCCGTTCGACGCATTGGCCCGCCTTGTCGTACTTCCAGCCGTGGAACAGGCAGCGAATTTGGTCGCCCTCAACGTAGCCGATCGACAATTGCGCGCCGCGGTGGGAACATCGAAAGTCCACCGCGTGGGGCACGCCGGTCTCGCCCCGGTACAGCGTGAAATCGAAGCTCATGATGCGAACAGGCTTGGCGTGCCCGACCTGCAGGTCTTCGGAACGATACACGGGATGCCAGAAACGCCGCATATAGCGTCCGGCGATGGTTCCCGGAGCGGTATGGACGAGATCGGCTTCGCTAACGCGCGTGTTCAAGGCAATACTCCACTCCGCGGACGCTTCTGAACGGGCAAGACAAAGGCGGGAGAGAACCATCAAGTCCGCGGCAACCGCGCAATGGATTGTTTGTCGTCACGCGGGCCCTGGCGCTTCCCCTTCACGCTTCTATTGCGCGCTAAACACTAGCGCAAGGTGACAAATTTCCAACGGGAGTATAGCGTTTGGCGAACCACCCTTCGCGCAACCTGAAGAATGCGGGGGGAATATTGGCGGGACAGGCGGGGGAAAAAATGCTGGTTCGACGATCCGTGGGTCTATTCGTGTTGGCGGCCCTGGCGTCGTTCGGCGCTCAACCCGCCGCTTCGCAAACCGGCAACACCGGCGTGAAGGTGATCACCCGCGGCACGGTGTCTACGACCGCGGTCGAGTGGCCGGACGTCATCGCGCGGCGGAAGGGGTTCTATGAAAAGGAATCGCTCAAGGTCGAGCATGCCCTGATATCGCCGACAACGATCACCCCGAGCCTGATTGGCGGATCGATCCAGATCGGCTTCATCAACGCAAGTCAGCTCGTCATCGCCGACAAGGCGGGCGCGGATATCGTCGCGATCGGCCAGGGCGCGGATCCCTCGCCTTATTCGCTGGTGACCGCGCGTTCCGTAAAGACTCTCTCCGACCTCAGGGGCAAAACGCTGTCTCTCGCCGAGCCCGGCGACGTCTACGCGGAGGCGACAAAGGAAATTCTGCGCAAGGCCGGTCTGGACCCGGACAAGGATCTGAACATCCGCTACGGCGGAAACTCCAATCAGCGCATGGCGGCGCTTATCGCCGGGGCCGTCGACGCGGTGCCGCTGGTTCCGCCGCAGGACCGCGTGTTGATAGAACAGGGCTTCAACGCGGTCGCCTTCTATCCCGATTATTACCCCAATCTCACGCTCAGCGTGACGGCGGTGACGCGCTCCTGGGCGGCGAACAATTCCGCCACGGTGAAGGCCTTCATGCGGGCGCAGGCGGCCGCCATCGGCTGGTTGCTCGAACCCGCCAACAAGGACGAAGCGGTCAAATTGCTGATGGAAGAAACGAAATCCGATCTCGTCTCGTCCAATCACAGCTACGACATCTACATTACGAAACTGAACATGTTCCCGAAAAATGGATGCGTGCAGTCCAAGGGTTTCGAAGTGATGCTTGCGATGTTGAGCAAGATCAACAAAACGGTCAAGGACGGCGAAGCTTTGAACCAGTTCATCGACACGCAATGGTGCTCGTGATCGCGCCGCGCAGGAGATAGTTCGGTCATGCTGACGCAGGAGCAAAACGAAACACTGACCCGCGTGGGTCCAGGCACGCCCATGGGAGATCTCATGCGGCGCTACTGGCACCCGGTCGCGGCCAAGGCGCAATTGCTTGAGCGCAAGGTGATGCCGGTGCGAATTTTTGGCGAGGACCTTGTCCTGTTCATCGACGAGCAACAGCGCATGGGGCTTGTGGGGGATCGTTGCCCGCACCGCCTCGTCAAGCTCGAATGCGGTTACGCCACGAACAAGTGGCTCAAATGCCCTTATCACGGGTGGTCATTCG
>JANYDZ010000668.1 GCA_025363375.1 Hyphomicrobiales bacterium | reverse complement strand
GGCGCGCCGAAGTAGCCGTATTCGGGCCCGAATTCGCGCGGCAGCTGGCTGCTCGGGCGCGTTTCGTTGCGCACGCGCGCTTCCTCCGTGGCGTGCGTGCGCGACCAGGCGTCGCGTCCATAGCCGCAGATGACCGTGCTTGCGAGTCCGTGGCGGATGGCCATGACGGCCATGGCGATCGAGAGAATCTGGCTCGCGCCGCCGTTCGTCACCGTGGTGGAAAAGCTCGCGTTGATGCCGAGCCGTTCGCCGACCATCTGGTGATGGGTGTAGATGTCGTCGGGCCCCCGGCAGAGCACGCCGTCGATGTCCCTGGGACTGACGCCGGATTCGGCGATGGCGTTGCGCATGGCCTCGACGATAAGATCGAGGCTGGAGACGCCGGGCACGCGGCCAAGCCGGCTGTTGCCGACGCCGACGATGGCGCAGATGTCGCTGAGGTCGCGGGTGGGTTCCGGCATGAGGGCTCCGTGCTGAATTTGTTATCGCGCCAGCGCGCGCAATCTTTCCGCCACCTCCGCCGGCGCCGAATAAACCCGGTCCAGCAGCGCGTTGATCGTCGCGCCGTCGACGGGGTCGATCTCGGCGCCTTCCTTCGCCGCGTCGGCGAGGAATTGATTGTCCTTCATGGTCGCGTCGAAAGCGGCGCGCAGCATGTTCACGCGGTCCGGCGGCACGCCGGGGCCGAGCAGGAAGGGGCGGCCCATGACCTGTTCGGCGAAGGCGATTTCAAACAACTGGCGGTCCGCCAGCGTTTTCATGATTTCAAGCGCGGTGGGAACATCGGGAAAAGCCGGGTCGCGCTGCATCCCCATTTGCAGGATGACGCGCGCCTTGCCTTCTTTCACCCACGGCGTGAAGCGGTTGCGGAATTGCGCGGAGGAGCCGCCGGAAATGTGCGAATCCGTCTCGTCGCGCTCGACCGCCATCAGGCACGCCTGCGAGCCGTCGTAGCCTTCGATGGGCTTCAGCCTGCCGCCGTAGAGATCGTTGAGCATGCGCGCGTAGATCGAGCTCGGCGACGAGCGCGCCGTGGAACTGACGGTCAACGCTTTGCCCGTGATGTCCGCGATGCTTTTCACGCCGGTTTTGGCGTTGACGATGAACAATCCGATTTCCTGCTGCGGCGAACCGAGCCAGTGAAACCTGCGCGCGTCGAACTGCACGCCGGCGTTGCTGAAATCATAGAATTTCGCGAGGCCGTTGTTGCGCGACACGCCGCCGATGACCGTGCCGTCCTGCGCCGCGACGTTGTAAATATGGTTCGACGCCCGCAGCCCCTCGGCGCCCGTCATGTTCTGCACGACAATGGGCGGCTCGCCCGGAATGTATTTCGGCATGTGGCGCGCCAGCAGGCGCGCGTATTGATCATAGCCGCCGCCTGGCGAGGCGGCGGTGATCAGCGTCAGCTTCTTGCCGCGATAGAAGTCGGCGAGCGATTGCGCGGCGGCTCGCGTGACGGCGAAACCCGCGGCGCCCGCGGCCGAGCGCAGCGCCGCGCGTCTCGTCATGCGTCGTTCTTTCATGGCGTCCCGCTCACGATTGCAGATTCAGAGAGGCCAGCACCTCGCGCGTGTGCTCGCCAAGCTCCGGCGAAGGCGAATGAATTTCCAGCGGCGTGCCCGACAGGCGCAAGCCGTTGCGCACAAGCGCCACGGAGCCGAGTTTTTTATGCGGGACATCCACCCGCATTTTCAGGTGCTTGACCTGCGGATCGTTGAACACGTCGTCGAAGTTGTTGAGCGGCGCCGAGGGCACGTCCTGAGCCAGCAGCAATTCCAGCCAATGTCCGCGCGTGTTGGTTTTGAACACCGCGGCGAGGCCTTCATGCAGGGCGGGATAATTCTTGCCGCGCGTCTCCTTTGTCGCAAAGCGCGGATCGGCGAGATATTCCGGCTTGCCGACGACGCGCGTCAGCCCCTCCCAGAATTTGTTCGGCGAGGACAGATGCACCACAAAGGGCTTTCCCGCGCTGTCGACGAACGCGTAGACCTGCGCGCGGTGGGTGCGCGTCGCCCGGCTCGGCGTTTTGCCGTTTTCAAAATAATTCGCCGCGTTCTCGCCGCAGAAGGAGAGCGTCGATTCCAGCAGCGACGTGTCGACGCGTTGACCCTTTCCGGTTTTGCCGCGGGAGACCAGCGCGGCGAGAATGCCGTTGCACGCGACCATGCCGCCGAGATGATCCGAAAGGGAAATGCCCATGGGCTTGGGATCTTCGACATCGGTGAGCAGCGACAGCAGGCCGCTCATCGCCTGCCCCACCGTGTCGTAGCCGGGACGCTTGGCGTAGGGTCCATCGTCGCCAAAGCCCGTGATGGCGCAATAGATCAGGCCGGGATTTCCCGCGCCGAGCACGTCGTAGCCCAGACCCAGCCGCTCCATCGTGCCGCTGCGAAAGTTCTCGATCACGACATCGGCGGTTTTTGCCAGCGCCCGCGCGGCGGACTTGCCAGCCTCGCTCTTGAGGTCGAGCGCGACGCTCTTCTTGTTGCGGTTCACCGAGCCGAAAGTGGGGCTGTACTCGACGCGCCCCCAGCCGCGAAACGGATCGCCCTTGCCGGGCGTCTCCACCTTGACGACATCGGCGCCGAGATCGGCGAGCAGCATCCCCGCGTAGGGGCCCGACACGTAATTGGCGAATTCGACGACGCGGATTCCTTCGAGCGCTCCGGGCAAGGTCCACTCCCTTTGACAGTTTCCGGCGGGCATTTTACGCCATATGGCGGGATCGCCAAGTGATGATTGTGAAAAGTGATGATTGTGAAAACCGTTCTAACGGCGCATTTCGTGTCTGTCGATTGCTGTGCGCGGGAAACCCCCGCCTTTCGAGACGGCCGCTTCGTGACCTCCTCAGGACGAGGGCGGTCGAGTGAAACTACCATTCTGGAACGACGAAAGATAATTGGATGATGCGCCTGCTTTGCACAGCCCTGTTCACTCTCGCCGCCGTCGCAACCAGCGTTGCGCAAACGCAACCCGTCCGCGTCTCCTCCTCGCGCTCCACCGGCTCCGCGGCGCTCTACATCGCGCACGACCGCGGCTATTTCCGCGCCGAAGGCCTCGACGCGCAACTGATTTATTTTGACAGCGCCCAGGCGGGGCAGGTCGCCACCGTCGCGGGCGACACGGAAGTCGGCATGGGCGGCATGAGCGGCACGTTCTACAACCTCGCGGCGAAAGGCGCGCTGAAGATCATCGCCGGCGGCTCGCGCGAGATGCCGGGCTTCACCTTCAGTTCCTATGTCGTTTCCAACAGGGCGTGGGACGCGGGCCTGCGCGAACCCAAACACCTCCAGGGCAAGATCGTCGGCCTCACGACGGTTGGGTCGATATTCAGCTACACATTGCAGCTCCTTGCCGACAAATACGGCTTCGCCTTCGCGGCCATGCAGACAAAACCGCTGCAAACCTTCTCAAACATCGCCTCCGCCATTCGCGGCGGCTCCATCGACGCGGGCACGATGACCGCGCCTTCCGCCTTGCCGCTCATTCAACGCGGCGAAGCCAGGGTGCTCGCCTGGATGGCGGATGAAACGCCGTTTCTCTCAAGCGGCGTATTCACCTCGCCAAAAGCGCTGGAGACAAAGCGCGACATGCTGACGCGCTTCATGCGCGCCTGGCGCAGGGGCGCGGCGGACTTCACCGCCGTGTTTCAACTGCCCGGCGGCTTTGTTGGCA
>JANYDZ010000611.1 GCA_025363375.1 Hyphomicrobiales bacterium | reverse complement strand
GGGCCCGTCGGAATAGAGGCCGTGGGGCTTCTTCGACGTCTCCGGGCGCGTGACAAAACAGGTTGCCCCGCCGTTCGGCGCGTAGCCGGTCTCCGCCTGAAACGCCATGGTGAATTTGTGGGTCGCGGCGACGAATTGGTTCAGCCGCGCGATATCGTGCCGCGCGTCAGCGACCAGTTGGTGTAGTCGCGGCCTTCGTTCTGGATGATGCCCTGAAAGAGATGCATGGGATTTTCCTTGCGTGGGTTGCGGGTTGAGCAGGTCGTCAAAGGCAAGTGGGCTCGACCGGCGCGAATGCCGGCGCGGCGATGCAACGATGCGAGGGGACGGCTACTTCGCGGGCAGGGCGGCGATGATCGCCGCGGTGTCGTAGAATTCGTGGAAGCGCTTCAGCTTGCCGCCGGAGATCGTGAACACGTGCACCCAGTCGCTGTCATAGGCGCGTCCGGTGGCCTTGACCCTGGCGACGGATCGGCCCTGCACGAAAACCAGATCGCCTTCGGCGGCAAACAGGCGTGGTTCGAACGCCTCGAAATCCACGTGGCCGCCCAGGGCCTGCAAAAAACTCAGGGCTCCCGCGTGGCCGTGCCGCACGCCGCCCCAGGGAATGTCGGCGGGATTGCAGTTGGAAGCCCATTCGACGGCTTCGTCGAGATTGGAGAGAATGAACGGCGCATCGCCGCGGCCGAACGCCGCATAGACCGCTTGAACCAGAGAAGTGTTGCTCTGCATGTCATGTCCTCCCGATCAACCCCAACGTGACCGTTACAGACATTACACATGGCTTCCGGATACGGTTGCGGCAGAAGTGAATTTTTTATCGAGATCGCCGCGTGCCGCGCCCGGAGCTAGGCCGGCGCCCGGAAACCCTTCACCGCGTCGGTCTTGAAATCATAAAACTTCCCCGTCTCGCTCCAGTCAGGCGCGCACATGGCCGCCACCTTCGGCGCGAATTCCTCCGGCGCGCGCAACACCATCGGGTCTTCCCCCGGCATCAGCGCCGCGCGCATTTTTGTGCGCAAAGGCCCGGGATTGGCGAGCATCACGCGCACCCTGGATGTCTCCGCCGTCTCCGCCGCGTAGGTGCGGGCTATGGCGTCGAGCGCGGCTTTCGAAGCCGCGTAAGCGCCCATATAGGCGTTCATCGCGGCGTTGCTGCCCGCGCCCGAGGTCACAAACACCGCGCGTCCCGCGTTGGACGCGCGCAACAACCCGTCGAGCGAGCGCACCAGCCGCCAGTTGGCCGTGACATTCACCGCGAAAACATTTTCCCATGCCGGCGGATCAATGTGCGAAAGCGGCGACACCGGGCCGAGCACGCCGGCGTTGGCGACAAATATGTCGAGTTTCTTCCAACGTTCGTGAATGGCGAGGCCAAGCCGGTCGAGCGCGTCGAAATCCTTGAGGTCACAGGGCACGAGCGTGGCTTCCTGACCGTGCGCGCGCAATTCGTCGTCGATTTCTTCGAGCGCGCCCTGTGTGCGCGCCAATGCAATCACATGCGCGCCTTGTTTGGCCAGTTCCAACGCGATGGCCCGGCCAATGCCGCGCGAGGCCCCGGTGACGAGCGCGATGCGGTTTTCGAGGGGTTGGAGCATAGCGTCAGGCCTTGCAGGTTCAGGGATTGACGACCGCAACTGGAAGGTCGAGGCCGCAGCGAGTTCCATTGGCGTGTTCGAGATCATAGCGACGGCTTCGCTCAGCCATTCATCGAAAAGGCGACAAACATGTTCGTTGGGACGCTCCCGAATGAATTGCGAAACGACGTTGGCGTCGAGAAGCATACCTTGTTCACCGCCAATCCGAAACTCCGCGCGCTCCACTCCGCGCGCTCCAGCCGGAGCCGGCGTCCTAATTCCCGGAAGCCGCGAGCGCGGTCTTCACGTATTCACGCAACGAAGCCGGCGACTTCAGGACGGATTGAATGGCTTTCTGAACGTGTTCGCCGGTTGTTGGATTGATCTCGAGTCCGGCCTGACGCGCCTGCGCGCGGAAGTCGGGATCGGCAAGCGTTTTTTCGAACGCGGCGCGCAGAATGGCGACGATGTCGGCGGGAACGCCGGGGGGCGCCGCGAGTGAGCGCGTTTGCGTCAGGGAATCCGAGACAAAGCGCGCGCCGGCCCGATTGCGCTCATCGCCAACCGCGATTTCCGTCAACAACGGCACATGCGGCAGGCCGGGGTCGCGCACATTGCCCGTCTGGCTGAGCGGTATCAATGTGCCGTTGCGGGATTCTTCGGGAAAATCCGCCTGCAACTCGATCCACGGGCCGCCGGAGCGACCATGAAGTTCTCCCCGGCGCATCGACAGGTTCATTTGCGCGGCCCCTTCATAGCCCTGGACGACCTTGAATTTCGTCCCAGCGAAAGCATTGTGCGCAGCCGGCAGCAGAGCTGAAATCGAGCCCGCGCCGGAGGAGCCGATGATAGCTACTTTTTGCCTGGCGTCCTCGATCGTCGCGATCCCCGCATTCGCCATCACGACGGTGATTCCGTTCGACGCGTTGAAGTTTCCGATCCAGTTGAAATCCTCGAGCGTCGCGCGCAGGCCCTGCTGGCCGATGCCCTGAAACAGCGCGAGGCCATTGGCGACAAGCGTCAGAAGCGTGCCGTCGCGCGGCGCGGTTCCCGCGGCCTGGTTGACCGCGAGGAGCCCGCCGGCGCCAACCCGGTTCAGCACCTGGATCGCGGGATTGCCGGGAATGTACTTGCCATAAACGCGCGCCAGCAGGCGGCAATAGGCGTCATATTGTCCGCCGGGCGCCGAATGGGTTGTAATGACAATGGTCTTGCCAGCGTAGAAATCCTCGGCGTGGAGCGGCGCCGCGGCTGCGGCCAGCGCTATCGCGGCGAGCGCGCGGCAAATCATCGGCGGCGTTTGCACGGGCTCCTCCCGAACGGCGACCCTTTATATACGGCGGATTATTCACGCCTTGTGTCTTTGGCGCGAAATTTGCCACGCAAAAATGGATGTGGCAAGTTTTTGAAACGTGAAATTGAAGGCTATCGACGCGATGACCTATTCCTCCGCCCGCGGAAATTTCAACATGGCGCTCGGCGGCGACTGCATGTTGACGCGGCGCCTGAGCATCCACGACGAGCCGGAATTTCTCGCGCTGCGCAAACATTTCACCGATTGCGACGCGGGCTTTGTCAATCTCGAAAGCGTGGTGCGGCATTGGCGCGAGGGCACGCCGGGCATTACGCGGGGCACGTTCATGACGACGCCGCCGGAGTTGCTCGAGGATCTCAAATGGTTCGGCGTCAATATCGTGGGCTGCGCCAACAATCATGCCTTCGATTATGGCGAGGGCGGGCTTGTCGCGACGATCGAGCACCTGGACCGCCACGGCATCGCGCGCGCCGGCAGCGGGCGCAATCTCGCGGAAGCGCGGATGCCCGGCTATCTCGAAACAAAGGGCGGACGCGTCGCGTTGTTGGCGACGACCGCGACCTACCGCGACTGGAACCGCGCTGGCGCGCAACGCCCCGACCTCAGGGGAAGGCCGGGCGTCAATCCTTTCTTCTCCTCGCGGAAAACCAGCGTCGACGCCGCTGTCTTCGACGCGCTGAAGCGCATGAGCCGGGAACTCGGCTACGAGCAGGCGCGGGCGCGCGACCGCACGCATTTCTTTTCGGACAAGGAGGCGCCGCCGGACCGCGCCGAAGAGCTGCAAATTTTCGGCGAGCATTTCATCAAGAGCGATGTTTTTCATCAATCGAGCGCCGGCGATCCCGACGACATCGAGGATCATCTGCGCTGGATCAGGGAAGCGCGCCGGCAGGCGGACTGGGTGGTGATGAGTTTCCACACTCACGATTTCGCGCACGGCAGTTTCGCAAAAGCGAAAACCAAGGTCGAGATGCGGGAACCCGCCGACTATGTGCCGGACTTCGCCCGCGCCGCCATCGACGCGGGAGCCGACATGTTCGTCGGCCATGGCTCGCACACGCCGCTGGGGATCGAACTCTACAAGGGAAAGCCGATATTTTACTCCGTCGGCAACATGTTTTTCCAGAACGAGACCGTGCCGTTCTTTCCGGACGAAGCCTATCGCCGCTTTGGCCTGGGGCCGGACGCCACGCCGGCCGACTTCCTTGACGCGCGCACGGGCGGCGGCGCGAAGGGGCACATTGCCCACGCCGGCTTCTGGGAGAACATCGCGGCCACCTGTCATTTTCAGGGCGGCAAGCTCGATCATCTCAAGATCATTCCGATCGAACAGGGGCATGGATCGCCGCGCGCGCAACGCGGGCGCCCCATGCTCGCGACCGGCAAGCAGGCGGCGGGGATCATCGAGAGGGTCGCGACGCTCTCCGCGCAATATGGAGTCAAGATCGAGAAAGCCGGCGATGTGGGAATCGTCAGGCCGACGTGACGGCAAGCGCCCGACGCGCTCCTATTGCGTCAGCGCTTTCGCGTGTTCGACGGTCGTCTTCGGCGTCGCCATGATTTCATCGACGATCTGCTGAAGCTTCTCGCCCTTGCGCGGCGTTATCTCGAAGCGGGCGCGCCGCGCGTCGGCGAGAAATTCGGGATCGGCCATCATGGCGTCGAAAGAGCGGCGCAAAACCTCGACCCGCTCGGGCGGCACGCCGGGCGGCGCGACGAGCGGGCGCCCAAGTTCGAGACTGGAATCATAAAGCGAAATGACGTCGCGCTGTTCCTTCGTTTTCGTGAATTCATAAATGGTCGGCGCGCCGAGCCCCGGCACTGGATCATGCTCCAGGGTGAAGAGCACTTTCAGCTTGCCCTGCTCGATCCAGCCGGGCTTGCTGGCTCTGATGCCGGCGAGCGTCTGGCAAAGTCCGTGCAGTTCGCCGCGCTCCATGGCGAGCACGATATGTTCGGCGCTGCCGTAACCCTCGACCAGTTTGAATTTCAGACCCAGGAGCTTTGACAGGACAATCGGCGTGTTGGTCACGGACGTGCCCGCGCCCGCGCCGCCGACGAGAATCTCCTTGCTGAAAAGCTCACGCGCGGATTGCGCGGGCGATTCACGCGTGACGAAGCAACCGCGGTTGGTCTGTTCGGGACTGCCGAGCCAATTGAATTTTCGCGGATCGAAGCGAATGTTCTGATCGCCCGTCAGTTGCAGATAGGGCAGGGCGCGTTCCGTGAAGCCGATCACCGAACCGTCCTTTTCCGCGGCGTTGGCAAGGTAGTTGCTGGCGATGATTTGTCCGGCGCCGGGCATGTTCTGGACGACGAACCCCGGGCGCCCCGGAATGAAGCGCGGCCAATGGCGCGCCAGCAAACGCATCCAGTTGTCGTAATCGCCGCCGGCGGGATTGCCAACGACCGCCTTCATCTGGCGGCCCTTGTAGAAGTCTTCGACGGCGTCCGCTTGCGCGGCGAGCGGCGCGCCGGCAAGCCCGGCGAAAAGCATGGCTTTTGCGATTGTTTGCCGGCTCATCGCCATTCCCTTCGCGTCGAAAAGTCAGCTCTTTTTCGCCTGCGCCGTCAGCTCCGGCACGATCTCGAAGAGATCGCCGACAATGCCGTAATGCGCCACCTGAAAGATCGGCGCGTTCGGGTCTTTGTTGATGGCTACGATCATCTTCGCCCCGCTCATGCCGGCGAGATGCTGGCTCGCTCCGGAAATGCCGCAGGCGATGTAAATTTTTGGCGTCACGGTCTTACCGGAGGCGCCAACCTGGCGCTCCCGCGGCAGCCAGCCCTGATCGACCAGCGGACGCGAGCAACCCATGAGCCCTCCCAAAGCTTTCGCGCACGCTTCGATCATCGGCAGCTTCGAGGCATCGCCGACGCCGCGCCCGGCGGAGACGATGATGTCGGCCTTGGCGATGTCGACATCGCCGATCGGTTCCTCGATAAATTGCACAATTTCGCCGCGCCTGGGCATGGATTCAATATCCAGCGCGAGGGCGCGCACCAACGCCGCGCGCGCCGGCTGCGGCAGCGTGGGCGTTGCGCCCGCCTGCAAGGCGACAAGCGCGGGGGCGTCCCTGTCGAAAATGACGCGCGCGTGCAGCGCGCCGTCATAGACCGGCTTTGCGACGACGATTTCGCCGTCGACGCATTCGACGTTGACGCAATTCGTCATGGCGGCGACGCCAAGACGCGTGGCGATCGCCGGCGCCAGTTCCATGCCGACAAGCGTAAAACCAACAAGCGTCAAGGCGGGCGCGATCTCGCGCAGCGACGCGACGGCGGCCTCCGCCAACAATCCGCAAGCGGCGTTGCCGAGCGCGCGGTGATCGACGACGAAAACCGCGTCGACGCCTGTTCCGGCAAGGTCCGCGGCGAGTTCGCCGATGTCATGGCCAAGCACGAGCACCCCAAGACTGGCCCGCCTCGCGTCGGCGATTTCGCGGCCCTTGGCGATGAGCTGGAAGGTCACGGCTTCAGGCCGCCCCTTCCAGTGTTCGGCGATCACGAGAACGTCGCCGGCCATCAGCCCGCCTCCGCCATTTTAGCGAGAAGCGCGCGCACGGCTTCCGCTGGCGGGCCGCTCAGGATTTGCGCGCCGGCGGCGCGCGCCGGCGGCGCGACGCTGGCGATGCGATACCCCCTCGGGGCGATGTCGGCCAGCGTCAGACCGAGGTCGGCCAACGACAGGGACTGCGGTCGTTGCTGGCGCGCGCGCATCAGCCGCGCCGGCGGCACGTAGTTGAGCGGCTGAATGCCCGTCTGGACGCATACAAGAGCCGGCAACGGCAGGCGCACGTCGGCGCTTCTGCCGCCGCCCAGCTCCTTGCGCACCTTGATGGCGTCATCGCCGTCTTTCTCGATCGCGGTTACGGCGAAAGCGAAGGGCACGTCGAGTCTTTGCGCCGTCGCCACGCCGACGAAACTGGACAGGGAATCGCGCGACTGCGTACCCGTGAGAACGAGATCGGCGGCGAGGGTCTTCAGCGCCGCCGCGAGCACGATGCTCGCCGCGCGGGGGTCCTGCGCGAGCGCGTCGACGCGGACGATCCTGTCCGCGCCCTTGGCGGCGGCGGTGTAGAGGATTTCCTGCGTGGAAACGCCGCCAATGGTGAGCGCTATGATCTCGCCGCCATACAGGCGCTTCAGCACGACGGCTTCCTCCATCGCGTATTCGTCGCATTCGTTCATGGACTGGAACTGGCTGCGGAAACGCAGGGCGTCGCCCCGCGTCTCCACGGCCACATCCGTCACCGCTCCTGGAACCGCCTTGCAGCAGACAACGATTTTCAACGCCGCGCTCCCTCAGCCCGCCGCATTGCCGCCGGCGAGCCGGCCGGTGACGGCGCCGCGCGTGAGCCCGGCCCCGCTGGGATAATTGTGGTAAAAAAATCCGCCGGTGATTTCGCCCGCCGCGTAAAGGCCCTTGATCGGACGATTGAGCTTGTTCAACACCTGGCAGCGCTCATCGACGCGCAGGCCGCCGAACGTGAATGTCAGGCCGCCCGCGCAGGCGTAGGCGACATAGGGGGCCTTGTCGATGGTCCGCGCCCAGTTGCTCTTCGGCGGCGAAACGCCCTTGGTGGCGAGGCCGTCGCGCGTCGTCTCGCTGAAGGCGCGGTCATTTTGGCAGGCCGCGTTAAAATCCTCGATCGTTTGCAGGAAGCCGTCGACGTTGATCTCGAGCTTTTCGGCCAGCTCCCGCAGCGTGTCCGCCGTCACCTGCGCGGCTCCGTCGTATTTCTGGCGGCCGACCGCCTCCATCGCCTTCTGATCGTAAATCTGGAACGCCACGGCGCCCGGTTGTTTGACGATTTCAGCGCCCGTTTTTGCGTAGGTATAGGCGTGAAAATCCTCGCCCTCGTCGATGAAGCGCTTGCCCTGGGTGTTGACCATGACGCCCCAGGTCCAGGCGTAGCGATGGGTGCGGTAACGGCGCGTCTCCGGATCGAGAAATCCGGCTTCATATTCGCCTGCGTCCGCGTCGATGGGCGAGGCATGCGCGGCGCCCCAATGTCCCACGACCTGCGCGCCAATGTCGGTCGCCATGATGTGCCCGTCGCCGGTGTCGTAACGGCTGCCGCGCACTTTCGCCACGTCCCAGCCCGCGCCGAGATATTGCACGCGCATGGCGGGGTTGGCCTGGAAGCCGCCGCAGGCGAGCAC
>JANYDZ010000606.1 GCA_025363375.1 Hyphomicrobiales bacterium | reverse complement strand
CAGGTGTCGGCACCCGGCAGCGTGAAGAAGCCGGCGCCATAGGCGTCGCAAATCTTGAGGTAGGAGACCGGCTCCGCTTTGCGGGACGGGAGGTCGGCAGCCTGGGCGCTGGCAAAGGCCAGAAGGCCGGTGGCCGAGCTGAGAAGCAGTTTCTTTAGATGGTTCATTCTATCCCCCGATACGGAAGGCCATTCCGCTGACCTTGCAATTCCTGTCCCGTTCAGATTCCACCTTGTCGGGCAGTCTGTAAAGTCGTCTTTGCGCTTTTCCGGCTCTAAAAAGCCAGCTTTGACCATTCCGAATCCAACTGTTGCTCAATTAACACTTTTTCGTCACTTTTTGGCCTTGCCGAGCTTGCCCAGCTGGCGGGCTCAGGCGGCGCAGACGCCGTGACCTTGGCCATACAGGCTTTGGAAATGCTGGTATTTTGGCGTTTTGCAGGGAGTGGGAAGGATGAAGCGCGGGAGACGCGCTTCATCCGTGTCGCTCTTTATCTTGTTACCTTGACACAATCACCATCTCAAAAGTGCCGTCCTTCGGCGTCGGGCGTCCCCCGCCGCCTTTCGGCTTGGAATGGTCCGGCTCGGCCGCCATCATGTAAAGGCGGCCGTCCGCGTCGATGGCTCCTGTGCGCGCCAGCGACGGGATTGTGAGGGTCTGCAATTTCTTCACCGCCTTTGCGTCGGCGACCGAAATGACCTCCAGCACGCCGCTTTCGCCGCAAGGAATGAAGGCGACCTCGTGTTTGGGGTCATAGATCACGGCGTCGGGGCCCTTGCCAATCGCAATCGAGGCGACTTCCTTGCCGGTGTCCGGTTCAATCACCTTGGCGACGCCATTGCCACACGAGGCGATCAGTAGATTCGACTTCGGCGCGTAGGCCAGACCCGAGGCGTTCTCACAGCCCGCCATCTTGTATTTAGTGATCAGCTTCGATGTCTTGGCGTCGATGACGGCGATTTCGCCCGGCGCCTGCACATTGACGTAAACGCGGCCCTTGCCGTCGGAGGCGGGGAACTCCAGCTTGTCTTTCCCGACGGCGATTGTGGCGACGACGGTTTTCGCGATGGGATCGATCTGGGTGATGTCGCCGCTGTTGTGGTTGGCGACAAATACGTGTTTTGTGAAGGGGTCGTAAATGGCGCCGTCGGGCGCCTCGCCGCCCGGCAGGTCCATGACGATCTTGTCGGTCGCGGTGTCGATGACGCGGTTCGTTTTGGCGGGAACGCGCATCGGAATCACGACCAGCGAAGTGCCCTCGACAACGACGGCCATGTGGCCGTTGCCGGTGCTCGCGAGAATGGTGTGCTTGCCGGTTTTAGCCTCGATGACGTCGGTGTGGCTGGTGCGCACCCAGTAGACGAGCCCTCTGGCGGCGTCGGAGGTGGCGTAATCCCAGCCGCCGTCGGGCATCTTGAATTTGGCGGCGACCTTAGTATTGGGCGCAGGCCGTGACGGTTGAAACGGCCATGGCCGACGACAGCAGGATCGCTGTGAGAAAAATGCGTTTCATGTGGGGTTTCCTCCGAAGTGAATATTTATGCCGTTGCGTCGCTTTCGGCGACTGGAAGGCGCCGATCCGCTTTACGCTCATGGACTGGCGGCTGCAATGGCGAAGCTCCCGCGTTTGGCGTGCGGGGCTTTGTGAAGGCCGGCTTGAAGAAACCGCGCCGCCGTTGCGGCGGCGCGGGATTGCGCCGGAGTCTTCCGCGTCATTCAGCCGGCTGGAGCCGCTCGAACTTCCGCGTCTTCCAGAAATAGACGATGCCCGCCAGCAGCAGCCCCGTCAGGATCGTGCTGATCCACAGGCCCATCGACCGGGTCGGCGTGAACAAGCGAAGGACCGTGACGGAGAGGTCGCCGAGGTCGGTGCCCAGCGTGCGACAGGCGACGATCACCACCCAGTACCAGGGCTTGGTGAGTTTGCCGAAGGTCACAGATGTCCACATGATCGGGATGAACAGGACCGCGCAGATAAGCGAGCCCCAGTAGACGCCGAAATTCAGATTGTCCTTCTCATGGATCCAGTCGCCGAGAGCGGTGCCGAGCGTGCCGGCCGCGAGCATGGTGATCCAGTAATTCCAGTTTGTCGCGGGCAGCGAGCGCCACACGCCGTCCGCGCCGACGACGCCGGAATCCTCCGTCCCGCTTGCCTTGTCGATCCAGATCATGCCGGCCATCAACGCCGTGAGCACGATAAAAATCAGCGGGTACGACATTTTCAGGTCGTGCCCCGCGAGATCGGCGAGATTGGTCGCCATGGTTCGAAGCACGATGATCGCCAGCCAGTAAAATGCGACGGTTGTCCAGTTGATGGTTTTTTCGGCCCAGACGATGGCCAGAAAAACAAGCGTCAGCGGCAGCACGCCCTTGACGTGGCCAAGCCCCAACGGGCCGGCGGCGAGATCGCCTGAATTGGCGCCGCACATGCTGGCGGCGACGATCGCGGCCCAATAGCCGGCGTCGATAGTAGGCAAATTGCGAATTTGCATGCTTGGGCCTCCCTGTTTTTTTGGAGCAATCCCTGAATGGGAAAATCCGATACGGCGCACCGCTAACAATTCGAAGCTCTACTGACAAGCGGAATTTCTGCGAAATCGAAGAAAGTCCGGTCGGGACCCGCGGCGCCTGATCCGCCGCCGGGGCAATCGGGTTCGCCCGCGCTTGAATAAATTCGTCTGGACTGCCAAATCTGCGGCAAAGAAACGCGCCGCGCGACCGACGGAGGAACCCATGCTCAAGGTTGAGGACAACGAATTGCTCACCCGGGTGGGGCCCAGGACCCCCATGGGAGAAATGCTGCGCGAATACTGGATGCCGGCCTGTCGTTCGGCGTCGCTTGTCGCCGACGGCGCACCGCGCCGGGTGCGGCTGATGGGCGAGAATTTCGTCGCCTACCGCGTCACCGACGGCGGCGCGGCCTTCGCCTATGAAGCCTGCCCGCACCGCGGCGCCTCGATGGCTTTGGCGCGCAACGAGAACAACGGCCTGCGCTGTATTTTTCACGGCTGGAAGATCGGCGCGAACGGCAGAATCGTCGATTGCCCGGCGGAGCCCGCCGACACGCGCGAGGCTTTCGCGGCGCGTCTCAAGGTTGGTTTCTTCCCAACGCGCGAGGCCGGCGGCATGGTGTGGGTCTATCTCGGCAAACAATCGTCGCCTCCGCCGTTCCCGGAATTTGAATTCAATAATTTGCCGGATTCGCATGTCTGCGCGCGGCGCGGGCTGGTGAACTACAACTGGCTGCAGGGACTCGAAGCGCATATCGACGCTTCGCATGTCGGCATCCTGCATTCGGGCTTTCTCAACATTGGCAAGAAGACCGCGATCGACGCAAGGGATCTCGGCATGGCGACCGCCAACAAGGCGCCCAAAACCGAGATGCACGTGACGGATTACGGACTGCGCGAAGGCGCCTTGCGCGATCAGGGCAATGGCACGACCTACGCGCGCATCCGCGAGATCGCGCTGCCCTTCTTCACCTTCATTCCCCACGCCGCGAGCGAGCCCTGTTCAGGACGCGCGACCGTGCCTGTCGACGATGAATGGGACGCTGAATGGTACATTCTCTACGATACTGAAAAGCCGCTGACGCAAGAGGCGATCAATCTGCTGTTCGAGGGCACGGCGGACGATCCCGATAATTTCGCCTCCAACATGGGCAACAGCGGCAATATGTGGAATCAGGACCGCAAGGCCATGAGCTGGCATTTTTCCGGCTTTCCGCGCTCGATCCCCTTCGAGGATTTCATCATCCAGGAATCCATGGGAACCCGCATGGACCGCTCCGGCGAACAACTCGGGCGCGGCGATGTCATTCTTGTGCAAGTGCGGCGCATGTTGCTGGAAGCCGTGCGCGGCTGGCGGGAAGGCAAGCCCGCGCCGTGGAATGTGTCCCGCGAGCAATATAGGGGAATCAGAGCCATCGCGACGACGATCCCGACGGACATGAAATGGACGGACGTGAACGCGGCTGAAGTGATGCGGAAACAGGCGGCGGAGTAAGGCGCCGCCGTCCTTTCACCATCTGATCTTGCCGTTTGGTCTGGCGCGCGAATAACACTGCCCCGCTTTTTCGGAGCGGGAGATAAAGACAAAGCACTTTGTGCAATCGACGGTGGCCAGGGCGAAACAAAACGCCGAGGAGTAGGTTCTGCGTTTCTTGAAGCCTTTAACGAGCTGAATTTGCGACTACGGTTGCGCGCGCGGGTCGCCGCTTCCCTGCATCGGCAAGGCTTCCACGGGGGAAATCGCAAAGCGCAACGCGGCGGCCAAGCTGACTTTCCACATGTTCGGCTCCCGTAGTTCGCTGGCTTACGTTCGCAAGCGCAAATTCAGGCCGCGATGGGCAGTTCCGCTCCGCGCGTCATCTCTCCACTCGCCGCGAGCATTCCATGGGCGCGCGCCAAAGCGCCCGGCTCCAGTTCGAGCCCGAGAAAGCGCGCTTCGTCCACGGGCCCCGGCATTTCCAGTTCGAGCGTCTTCCCGCGCGAAAATCCAAAGCGCGCGTAATAGGCGGCGTCGCCCACCAGCAGCACGGCCTTGTGGCCACGCAGGCGCGCGCGGCGCAGGGCCGAGCGCATCATCGCGCCGCCGATGCCGAGTGAACGGTGCGCGCCCGAGACGGAGAGAGGCCCGAGCAGCAGCGCGGCAACGCCGCCCGCGTCGACATGCCAAAGGCGCACGGTGCCGACGATTTCGCCGTTCAGCGTGGCGATCAGCGCCAGACCCCGCGCGGGATTGCGACCCTCGCGCAGGC
>JANYDZ010000568.1 GCA_025363375.1 Hyphomicrobiales bacterium | reverse complement strand
ACTCGGCGGCTTTGGCTTTTTCCTCGGCGCTCATTTGCGCCGGTTCGGCTGTCGAAACGCCCTCGGGATCGCTCTGGACAACCATCATGTAATCATCCGGGGCGTACTGGATGAAGCCCGGCGTGGGGCCGCGCGACGACTTCACCGATCCGTCCTTGTTGAGCGCCTTCTGGCCGCCGCTGCGCCAGGTGCCGATGATGTCCCGCTTTTGCATGAAGCCCTCCCTGATGGCGGGACTTTAGCCCAGCCGCGCGGGCGCGGCCATAGGGCGAGCTTGTCGCCCGCCCGCGCCTCGCTTATTGAGACGCGCCGCCACAAGGGAGTCCGCATGTCCGCGCCGACAAAAAATCCGCCGTTCCGCGCTGAAACAATCGGCAGTTTCCTGCGTCCGCCCGCGATCAAGCAAACGCGCGCCGCGCTCGCCGAAGGCAAACTGACCAGCGCCGAACTTACGGCGGTGGAGGACGCGCAAATCCGCGCGATCGTCGCCTTGCAGGAGGGTCTCGGTTTCAAGGTGGCGACCGACGGCGAATTTCGCCGCTCCACCTATTCTGAAAATTTCACGACCTCGGGCCTCTCCGGCGTCAGCGCGCAATACGTGGGCGGCGGCGACTGGGCCTATTCGGACGGCAAGGGCGGCTCGCGCACAGCGCGCATTCCCGTCGTCGGCGACCGCGTGCGCTACGCCGGCTCGACCAACGCGGCGGATTTTTCGTTTTTGAAAAGCGTCGTGAAAACAGCGACGCCGAAGATCACCCTGCCGGGCCCCTGTTACATTCACTATCGCTCGGGCCGCGCCAACATCAGCATGGATGTCTATCCGAACCTCGCCGATTTCTGGAACGATCTGGCGAGCGCCTATCACGCCGAGTTCAAGGCGCTGCGCGAAGCGGGCTGCCGCTATGTGCAACTCGACGAAACCTCCATCGTCAAGCTCGGCGATCCCAAGATCCAGCGCGCCCTCGCCGCGCGCGGCGACGACTGGAAGGAATTGCTCGAGGTTTACACCGACGCGATGAACGCCATCGTCGACGGCGCGCCAAAAGACATGCACATCGGCATGCACCTGTGCCGCGGCAATCAGGCGGGCCATTGGCAGGCCGAAGGCGGCTACGATCCCGTCGCCGAACGATTGTTCCGCAAAGTGCGCGTGCCGACGTATTTCCTTGAATATGATTCGCCCCGCGCGGGCTCCTTCGAGCCGCTGAAGGCGCTCGCCGACGACAAGACTGTCGTGCTCGGCATCGTCTCCACCAAGGTCGCCGCGCTGGAAAGCGCCGATTTTGTGCGCGCGCGCGTCGCGGACGCCGCGAAATACGTGCCGCTGGAGCGGCTTTGCCTGTCGCCGCAATGCGGCTTTGCGAGTTCGGTGACGGGCAATCCGCTCACAATGGACGATCAGAGGGCGAAGCTCTCGCGCGTCGTCGAGATCGCGCGCGAAACGTGGCGCGACGCGTGACGGGGACTCCACATGAGCGACGCCCTGAGCGAAGCGTTGATCGCAAGGCGCGCGGACGAGACCTATAGGCCCGATATCGACGGATTGCGCGCCCTCGCCATTGGCGCGGTGCTGCTGTTTCACTTCGACCTGTTGCGCGCCGAGGGCGGCTTTGCCGGCGTCGACGTGTTCTTCGTCATCTCCGGCTATCTCATGACGTCGATGCTGGCGCGGTCCGCGGGCGCGCCGGGCGGCCTGATGCGGTTCTATCAGCGGCGGTTCTGGCGCGTCGCGCCGGCTTATTTCGTCACGCTCGCCGCGGCGCTCGTCGCGGGCATGTCGATCATGCTGCCGGTCGACGTGGAGCAATTGGGCGCATCCGCGCTGGCGTCGGCGTTTTTCGTCTCGAATTTCTTTTTTTCGCGCGGCGTCGGCTACTTCGACACCGCCTCCATCTACAAACCGCTTCTGCACACGTGGTCGCTCGCCGTCGAAATGCAATTCTACCTGGTCTGGCCATTCGTGACGATGGCGGTTTTGAAGGCGCGGCCGTCCCGTCGCGCGCCGGCGCTGCTTCTCGTCCTCGCGCTGTCCTTCACTGTTTGCCAGGTCCTTTCGATCACCGATGCCAAGTCGGCCTTTTTCTCGCTGCCGGCGCGCATCTGGGAATTCGCGCTCGGCGGGTTGGCGGCGCTTAGCGGCCTGGCGGCGCTCGGCGGCGGCGCTCTGGCAACGCGCCTGAAGCCCGCGGCTCCCGCCTTGCAATGGATGGCGCTCGCGGCGATCGCGCTCACGCCCTGGTTGACGGGCGAAGGCGATTCCTGGCCGGCGCCCTGGGCGCTGCCCGCGTGTCTGGGAACGGCTTTTCTGCTCATGCCGGGCGGCGAAGGGGCGGTCGCGCGGTTGCTGGCTTCCCCGCCTTTTGTGTTCATCGGGCGCATTTCCTATTCGCTCTATCTCGTGCATTGGCCAATCATCGTTTTCACGAGTTACCGGTTCTTTCCGCAATTGCCGCTCTGGGCGCGGCTGTTGTCGCTCGCGGCCTGCGTCCCGCTGGCGATGTTGCTGCATCGCTTCGTCGAAACGCCGATGCGGGGCCTGGGCAGGGCGGGCGTGGGGGGCTTTGGCGCGCGCGCGGTCGCCGCGGGCGTCGCGTTGTTTTGCCTCGGGCTTGGAACCCTCGCGCATCTCGCGCCGCGGCGGCTGAGCGTCGTTCAGGCTTCGACGGATGCGGAACCGCCCCTCAATGTTTTCGTCTGCGCGCCATCGCGGCAATCCGCGTCGCGACAAAGCTTCTGTCGGATCGGCGCCGGGGATGGCGAGCCGACGAGCCTGATCTGGGGGGATTCGCACGGCATGCATTTCGCGCAAGGGTATGCCGCGCTGCTGAGCGGGACGGGAGGCGCGATGCACGTAGCGTTGCGGGACGCCTGCCCGCCGGTCGCCGGCGTCAACCGCGTGGCGAATGGTTTGTCGCGGCGCGACGACTGCGGGCGCGGCAACGCCGAGGTGTTTGCCGCGATCCTCGCTTCGCCGGACATCCAGACGGTCATCCTCGCCGCGCGTTGGGCCTATTACGCCGAAACGAATCGCTTCGGTGCGGAAAAGGGCGGGCGCGCCTTCATCGTAACCGACGCGGCGCGCGAACGCTCGGTGGAGAATTCCCGCCGTCAGCTCGAGACCGCGCTCGCCGAGGAAGTGGGAGCGCTCGCGCGGGCGGGCAAGCGCGTGGTTCTTCTGGGGCAGGTTCCCGAAATGGGCTTCAACGCGTCGCGCTGCGTGCTTATGACCTCCCTCGCGCGCAGCGATCCAGGCGTTTGCGACATCCCGCGCGCGCGTGTCGACGAGCGCCAGAAATTCGCCGCGGCAATGCTCGCCCGCGTCGCCGCGGCGCACGACAACGCGCGCTACCTTGATCCGCGCGCCGTGCTTTGCGACGCGTCGGTCTGCGGCGCGAGGCTTGACGGCGTGCCCGCCTATCGCGACGACAATCATCTCACGGCGGCTGCGGCGTCGCGCGTGATCGAGCGGCTGTTCGCGGAGCCACGCTGACACGCGTTGGGCGCAGCGAAAGGGCTTGGCCTGGAAACATCGCATTTGTAGGTCAATGTGACGCTTCCTTCCGCGAATATCCCGGAATGAAGCCCTGCCGATGCGATGTGGGAGCGGCGCCAGCGGGCAACATTCAACGGCTGAGCCGCGTTGTCCCGGGGACTGCGCTTCGCCCGTCGCGTTTCCCGATCAATCCAGCTTGGTGCCCGACACGCGAATGACCTCAGCCCACTTCGTCGTTTGCGCCACGATGAATGCCGCGAATTCTTCGGGCGTTCCGCCGTCTGGTATGGCGCCCTGACCAAGCAGGACATCGCGCACTTCGGGAGAATTCAGCGCTTTCAGGACGGCCGCGTTCAACCGCGCGACAATCGCATCGGGTGTCTTGCCCGGCAGAACAAGTCCGTACCAGTTTTCCGCCTCCACGTTGGGCAGCCCCTGTTCCGACAAGGTCGGCACATCGGGCAACGTGGGCACACGCGTGGCGCTTCCCACCCCCAGCGCGCGCAATGTGCCCGCCTTCACGTGCGGCAGGAGTACGGGAATGTCCGCGAACATCATTTGCGTCCTGCCCGGAAGCAGATCATTCACCGCGGGAGCGGCGCCCGCGTAGGGCACATGAACGACATCTATTTTCGCCGCGTATTTCAGCAGTTCGGCGGCGAGGTTGGGCACGCTGCCGGGGCCCGTCGAGGCGTAATTGAGCGAACCTGGTTTTTCGCGCGCCATTTTCAGAAATTCGGCCAGTGTTTTCGCGGGAACCGAAGCCGGAACGGCCATCAATTCGGGAGCTCGCACAACCAGCGTCAGCGGGCGCAAGTCCCGATTCACGACATAGGGCATCGCTTGCAGGCTTGGCGAGATCGCGAGCGCTCCCGCGCTGGCCAGTCCGAACGTGTAGCCATCCGGCGCGCTTCGCGCGACGGAGTCGATGCCCGTGACGCCGCCGGCCCCGGCCCTGTTCTCGATCACGACCGCCTGACCGAGACCGACGCCCATCGCCTGGCCGAGCACGCGCGCTATGATGTCGGACGGCCCGCCCGCCGGAAAAGGCACGATCAACTTCATTGGCCTCGCCGGGAAAGTCTGCGCGAGGGCGGGCGCGCCCAGGGCGATGAGCGCCGCTCCCAGGAGGAAAGCGATTCTGTTCGGCGCGCTCTTCATGCGAAGCTCCTTCGGTGCATGGGTCCGGCCCTCCCTTGAGCGCCGGCGCTGGCGATCGATCATTGTTGCGAATTCGCGGCCGCCTAGCAATTGCGCGCCTTCACAGGCCGCCAATCCAGGCGGTCAGCGCCTCGACGACGGCCTCCGGCTGCTCGGGGATCAAGGCGTGGCTGGCGCGCGGAATGACGGCTATTGTGACGCGCGCGCCAAACTCGTCGCGCATCTCGTTGCGCTTGCTGGCCGGCTTGAAGGGATCTTCTTCCGCCTGCAAATCAAGCAACGGAGCGGTTCCGCCCGACCACCAGTCGGACTGTTTGACCGCGGCCACGGCGCTTCTCTGAACCTCGCGGATTTCCGGATGCCACCCCTCCAGCCAGACCGTCGGATCGTTGCCGGGCGCGAAGAACGCCTCCCGCAACGCGTTCAGTCGCGCTTCCCTCGGCAGCGAGAGATCGCCGGCGGTCGTAACCGCCACGGTCAAAGTCGCGGGATATGTTTTGGATGCCGCCGCCGCGATAACGACCCCGCGGGTCAATTCCGGATAGTCCACAGAAGTCATCCGCGCGACCCAATTGCCATAAGCGTGACCGAAGACGACGGCCTTGCCCCCGCCAAGCGCGCGGATCGTCTCGGCGACGTCGCGGGCGAAATCATGCAGGGAGATTCCCGTCATGGGACCAACGCTGCGGCCGATCCCGCGCGGCTTTGGCCGCAGAACGCGAAAGCCCTTTTTCGCGAGGCCCAGCGCGAGGGTATCATAATCGTCCGAATCCCGCGCCAGCGAGGGCAGCAGCACGATGGCGGGCCCGTCGCCGTCCACGGCGACATCCAGCGTCACGTCGGCGTAACGGATCAGTTCATGGCGCCGGGCGGACTGCGCCATCGCGTTCGTTGACGCCGCCAGCAAACAGAGCGCGAGGCACGCCAGCAGACGCAGGGACGGAAGTGGCGTCGCCAACCCGTATGCTCCGGTCAGGCGGCGCTGCCCGCCAAAGAAAGTTCCGACCATTCGCGACTCCGGAGAAAGCGCTTTCGATCTTAGGCTAATAACCTGACCTTTCAAGCCAAGTCAACGGGCCAAGTCAACGGGCGTCTCGCCGGACTGGCGCCGGGTCGCCGGACGGCTTTGCTTCGAAACGCGCGCGCTGTCGTGCGATTGGATGGTTGACAGGGAGCGACGCTCGCACGCACAACACGGCCGCCAGTCGATTTGCGCCGCCCGGCGAATCTGAATTGCCGGGCGAACAGAGCGTTTCCAAAAATGGACGAACAGGTCGCCAACCCCGTTGATTTCTCGCGCAGTTCCATCCCGCGCTACATCCAGCTCGCCACGCTGTTTCGTCGACGGATCGAGACCGGCGTGTGGCCGGTGGGCGATCAAATCCCGACCGTGGACGACCTCGCCGTACAATCCGGCGTTGCCCGGGCGACGATCCGGCAGGCGCTCGATGTTCTCGAATCCGAGCATCTCATCGAACGATTCCGCGCGAAGGGCACTTTCGTGCGGCGGCGTCCTCATGATGACTTGTGGTGCGCGGTCGAGACGGACTGGGCGGGACTGCTGCGGGCCAATCACGACGCAAAAATTGAAATTTTAGGCGCTCGGAAGAACGTGGTGATTGACGAGGTGCCCTACCCGCTGGGCACGATGGCCCCCGCGTACCGGCGATTGCGGCGTCGCCACTGGCGCAAGAGCGAGCCCTTTCTGCTGACGAGCCTGTTGATCGACGAGCGGCTGATGGACCGGATTTCCAAACGGGACATCGAGGCGAAAACCGCGCTCCGCCTGATCAACGACGTGCCGCGCCTCAAGATCGCGGATGCCCGGCAAACACTGACAATCGGCGCCGCCGACGTCGATACCGCGACTTCGTTGATGATGCCGCTCAACGCGCCGGTCGCCTTCGTTCACCGGCGCGTCGTTGACTCCGATGGAACGCTGGTGCTCGCGGCGGAGGGTATTTATCGCGGCGACGTCGTCCGGTTCGACGTGAAGCTCAGGTAGCTTGCGCGACCCGATTTCCGAAAGCTTGCAAATCGCCGCGCGATCGGGAGATCCCCTCTGGACAAACGGTTTTATCTTTTATAAGTCATAATTCTAGTTGAATGACTTGAAAGGGACGAACGCGTGCCCGAGATGATATTGCACTGGTCGCCCCGCTCGCCGTTCGTGCGCAAGGTCATGATCGCCGCGCACGAACTGGGACTGGCGGATCGCCTGAATCTTCGCCGCACCGTTGTTCGCATGAGCGCGCCGAACATCGAACTCTTGCCCGACAATCCCTTGGGCAAAATACCGACCCTGCTTCTGGACGACGGGTTCGCGCTGATCGATTCGGGCGTAATCTGTGAATATTTCGACTTTCTCGCGGGATCCGGGCGCTTGCTGCCGGTGGCGGGCAAGGCGCGTTTTGTCGAACTGGCCCGTCACGCTCAGGCAACCGGTCTGCTCGACGTGTTGATCCTCTGGCGCAACGAGCGCGACAAGCCTCGGGACAAACAAACGACGGACTGGCTCGACAGTTTCGCGATCAAGACGAAATCGGTTCTGACGCGCTTCGAAGGCGACGTTGCGCCCATGGGACAAAGCGCGCTCTCCCTTTCGCAGATCGCTCTGGGCTGCTGCCTCTCCTATCTCGATTTTCGATTCTCCGATCTCAATTGGCGCGACGATTATCCCTCGCTCGCCGCCTGGCACACCGAGTTCGAGACGCGCCCCTCCGCCAAAGCGACGGTGATTGTCGATGCCTGACGCTTTCGCGCCCCGCCAGGGACCCCTCGAACATATCCGCGTTCTCGATCTCAGCCGCATCATGGCTGGACCATGGGCCACGCAAATCCTCGCCGATCTCGGCGCCGATGTCATAAAAGTCGAGCGACCGCGCGCGGGCGACGATACCCGCGCCTGGGGCCCGCCTTTTCTGAAAGACAGCGACGGAAATCCCACGCGAGAATCGGGCTATTTCCTTTCCGTCAATCGGGGCAAGCGTTCGATTGCGCTGGATCTGGCGACGGACGAAGGACAGGCAATCGTGCGGCGGCTCGCGACGCATTGTGATATCGTGGTCGAGAACTTCAAGGTCGGCGCGCTGGCGCGCTACAAACTCGACTACGACTCGTTGAGGGCGCTCAAGCCGGACATTATCTACGCGTCAATTACGGGCTTCGGCCAGACCGGACCGCGCAAGGACGCGGCCGCCTATGATTTCGCGATTCAGGCGGCCGGCGGCCTCATGAGCGTGACCGGGGAACGCGACGGGGAACCTGGCGCGGGGCCGCAGAAGGTTGGCGTGCCCATCGTCGATCTGATGACCGGCATGTACGCGACGGTTGGAATTCTCGCCGCGCTGGCGAGACGCGGTCAGACCGGCGCGGGCGAATATATCGATGTCGCCATGCTTGATGTGCAGGCCGCGTTTCTCGCCAATCAGGCGATGAATTGGCTCGTCACCGGCGACACGCCCAAACGCGGCGGCAATCGCCATCCCAATATCCAGCCGCAGGATGTTCTGCCCGTGGCCGATGGCTTCATCGCGCTGGCTGTCGGCAACGATGGACAGTTCGCCATCCTCGCGGAGATTCTCGGCCATCCCGAATGGGCGGCCGATCCGAAATTCGCCGCCAACGCTTCCCGCGTTATGAACCACGCCGATCTCGACGCGAAGCTGCGCGCCGCCTTTTCGACGTGGACAAGACACGACCTCGTGGAGCGTCTCGAAGCGGCGGGCGTGCCCTGCGGCGCCATCAATTCAGTCCCCGAAGCCTTCGCCGATCCGCAGGTTGTTCATCGGGAGATGCTGCGCAACCTGCCGCACCCGACCGCTGGAAGCGTGCCGCAAGTCGTCAGCCCGTTAAAACTCCGCAACGCGCCACTGGCTTTCGAGCGTCCGCCGCCCCTGCTTGGTCAGCACACCGACGAGATCATGAAAGAGCTCGGAATTGAACCGGGCGCCCGGGAAGGCCAGCGGCGATGACGCGCATTCCATTTCCCACGCTCGACGACATGAACGCCGAACAACGCGCCGTGTATGACGAAGTGGTGTCGGGCCAGCGTGGCAGGGTCGTCGGCCCGCTTCGCGCCGTGCTGCACAGTCCCGACCTCGCGGGCCGCTGGTCGCGCTTTGGCGAATTTTTGCGCTATTCGACGTGTCTGCCCCCCAAATTGAACGAGTTGGCGATCATCGTCACGGGGCGTCGCTGGAATAGCCAGCTCGAATTCTACATCCACGCGCGGGCGGCAATCGCCGCGGGACTGTCGCCTGAGTGCGTCGAAGCGATCCGCGTCGGACAACCGCCCGACTTCGCCGGTCAGGACGAGGTGGAGGTCTATGAATTCGCGCGTCTGCTGCAACAGACGGGCAACGTGCCGGACGCCGTCCACACGGCGGTGAAGGCCCGGTGGGGCGTCAAGGGCGTCGTCGAACTGACCGCGGTCATCGGCTATTACACCATGGTCTCGATGATGCTGAACGCTCAGGACGTGCCGCTGGCGGACGACATGCGGCCCGCGCCCTTTGCGCCGGGCGCCGCCGCCGCGCTTTCCTCGCTGCCGCCCGCGCGGGGGCCGCTGACATGAGGGCGGCGCAGGCAACATTGTCGCCCGCCGGCTCTGTCGGGAAATAATCGGCGGCCAACGAAACGGAGGTTCCAATGAGCGGCGACCATCAGTGCTTTCAGGTCGAGGTCTCGGATCGCGTGGCGACGGTTTCGATCAATCGTCCGCCCGTCAACGCGCAAAATATTCAATTCCGCAACGAGATCGTCGAAATATTCGACGCTCTCGGCGATCGCGCCGACGTGCGCGCGATCATCCTGACCGGCCAGGGCAAGACGTTTTCCGCCGGCGCCGACCTCAAGGAGCGGCCCGACAAGTCCGCGGCGGGCGCTTACGCGCGCCACAATCGCCTCGTGCGCGCCAGCTTCAATAGCGTCGGTGAATGCGGCAAGCCCGTGATCGCGGCTGTGAATGGCGCGGCGATAGGCGCCGGCTGCGTTCTGGCCCTGTGTTGCGACATCATCCTTGTCGCGGAAAACGGCTTCCTCTCGATGACCGAAGTCGAGCACGGCCTTGCCGGCGGCGTCAGCCACGTGCGCAGGCATTTCGGCGAGTCCGACGCGCGGCTGCTGATCTACACCGCGCGGCGCGTGAGCGGTCCCGAACTCCTGCGCATGGGCGTCGCGTCGGCGTGTGTTCCGGGCGACGCGCTGTTGGCGACCGCCCGGCAAATCGCGCTGGAGATCGCGGCGAAGAGCCCGATGTCCATTCGCGCGGCGAAGCGCTCGTTTGACGTTGCCGAAGAGCTTCCTCTCAACGATGGCTATCGCTTTGAGCAGTCGCAAACCGTGGCGCTCGCCGACAGTGAGGATTTCAGGGAAGCCCAGCGCGCCTTTGCCGAGAAGCGGAAGCCGGAATTCAAGTGACGCCAATTCCCACGCCCCGGACCGATCATCATCGCGGGAGACCGCCATGAGCGCATTGACGACGGCGGGGCGCATTTTGCTGATTTACGCCGCCGCGCCTTTCAGGGCCGGTTCGCGAACCCGCGTCAGGACAATTCACGCGCCAGACCGCGCATAAACGCAACGCAGGCGGCGACCTGGCTTTCCTCAAGATATTCGTCCGGCTGGTGCGCCTGCTCGATGCCGCCGGGGCCGCAGACAATTGTCGGGACGCCGGCTCCCTGAAATCGTCCCGCTTCCGTGGCGAAGGAAACCGCGATGGTGCGGTTTGTATGGGCCAGTTTGAACGCCAGCGTTTCGGCCGCCGACCCGGGGGCGGGCGCGAGACCGGGCACCTCGACTTCGGTGAGCGTTTCAATGCGCGCGTGCGGCGCATGGCGCGTCAGTTTTGGCAGCACGCGGCTATCCGCGTAAGCCTCCAGCCGCTTCAGCGCGCTGTCGGGCGCCACATTCGGCAGCCCGCGGAATTCCCAGTGGAACGCGCATTCCTTCGCCAGAATATTGCGCGCCGTGCCGCCGTGGATCGTGCCGACGCTGATCGTTGAAGCCGCCGGGATAAACCGCCCGGAAGGATCGCCCGCCGCGGCGAGTTCGTCCGCGCAACGATAAAGCTCCGTCACAAGTTCGCAGGCGCCTTCGATGGCGTTGGCGCCCAGCGCTGGATTGGACGAATGCGCCTCATGGCCGATAACGCGCGTGACATAGGTCGCGACGGACTTGTGCGCGTCGGCGATTTGCATGCGCGTGGGCTCGCCGACAATCACCGCGGCCGGGCGCGGCAAATCCGCGCCGAACCGGGCAATCGTATCGACGGGGCCGAGGCAGGTCGTCTCTTCGTCGTAGCTCAGCAGAATGTGAACGGGCGCGCGTAAATCAACCTTTTGAAACTCGTCGATCATCGCGAGGGCGATGGCGCCAAATCCTTTCATATCGCAGGTTCCGCGCCCGTACAGGCGCCCGCCTTCGCGGCGCATCGCGAATGGATCGGAGCTCCAGTTCTGCCCGGCGACAGGCACCACATCCGTATGCCCCGAGAGCACGATCCCGCCGTCCCGCATGGGGCCGATGGTCGCGAACAGAGCGGCCTTGTCGCCAATCGCGTTTGGCACGCGCGCAAACCGCACATTGCGCGCGCGCAGATAATCCTCGATGAAATCGACGATGGGCAAGTTCGATTTCGAACTCTCGGTGTCAAAGGCGATCAACTGTCCGAGCAGCGCGATGGACTCTTCAATGCGTTGTGCGCTCATCGCAGTCCGGCCTCACGCGTCGTGGCGATCACAGCGGCCCGCGCCCACGACGAAACCGCGGCATACATAAATCATGCTAGTTCAGAACCCGCCCAGCCTGCGGCGAATCCAGCGAAAAGGTGGGAACCTCGATGTCGAAAGCCTGACCGTTTTCGTCCACCATCCGGTAAGCCCCGCTCATGAAGCCGGAAGCAGTCGTCAACGGGCAACCCGACGTATAGCGAAATTTGTCGCCGGGCCGCAGGATTGGCTGTTCGCCAACGACGCCCGCGCCCTTGACCTCCTCAAGCCTGCCGTTGCCGTCCGTAATGCGCCAGTGGCGCGACACAAGCTGCACCGTCCGCGCGCCCTGATTGACGATGGTGATGGTGTAGGCCCAGAAGAACTGGCTGCGATCGGGGTTGGAGCGGTCCGCCATGAATTGCGGCTCGACATCGACCTGGATGGCGTGGGTTGTGGCTCGGTACATGCGCCTACTCTGCCGGAGCGCGCCGTTTGTGTCGAGCCCGGTCAGGCGACTTGATCGCCCGTGAACCCCTCGTTATGCCCGTTTCACCGCGGGAGAAGCTCCAGGAGCGACGTCATGAGCGAAAATTTCACCATCCGCCCCGCCGCCGCCGCAGACGCGGACGCCGCCTGTGCGCTGGTGCGCGAATCCATCGTCGTTCTGTGCAAGGCCGATCATATGGACGACAAGCTTACGCTTGAGGGATGGCTTGCGAACAAGACGTCGAAAAATTTCGCCTATTGGTTCACCGCGCCAGGCTCCAACGGCTACATCGCCGAACGCGGGGGCGTCGTGATCGGCGTCGGAGCCGTGCGCGACGACGGGGAGGTTACGCTCAACTATGTGGCGCCCGCCGCCCGCTTTCAGGGCGTCAGCAAGGCGCTGCTCGCGCTCATGGAGGAGACGGCAAAGAAGAACCTCGCCGAACGCATGAGCCTGACCACGACCGAAACCGCCCGCCGGTTTTATCTGGCGCGCGGATACGTGGCGGAGGACGAGGAGGGCGATCTTTTCAGCGACGAGCAATGCGCGCTCGTCAAGGAATTCTGATCAGACGCCCTCGACAACGCGAAGATCGCGCACGGCGCCGCCGGCCAGCGCTTTCAGCGCGGCCTGATAGCCGGGGCTGTCGTGGGCGGCCGTCGCCGCTGCGACGCTCGGAAATTCAATAATGACCGTGCGTTGTTTCACGCCGGCTTCATAGGCGGCGGCGGCGACGCCGCGCGCGATAAACTTTCCGCCCGCGGCCTCAATCGCGGGACCCGCGAGTTTGGCGTAGGCCATGAGCTTGGCGTCGTCCGAAACCGAGTGATAGGCGCTGATCCAATAGCCCTTGGCCATGTCTGGTCTCCTTGCATGAAAGCGATATGCTCCGTCGGCAAAATGGCAGGACGCGGCGACGCGGGCAAGCGGGACCGGCGCTCAGGCTCCCATGGCCGCGAATCCCGCCGCGATGTCCTCGATCAGATCCTCGACATCCTCGAGCCCGCACGACAGCCGCAGCATGCCGTCGCCGATGCCGCTGGCCGCGCGCGCATCCGGCCCGATGCGCTGATGCGTCGTTGTCGCGGGATGCGTGAGCAGACTCTTGGAATCGCCCAGATTGTTGGAAATCTTGACGATCGACAGCGCGTTGCCAAAGCGGAACGCGGCCTGCTTGCCCCCCTTCAGATCGAAAGCGACGACATTGCCGCCGCCGCTCATCTGCCGCATCGCCAGCGCGTGTTGTGGATGATCCCCGCGCGTGGGGTAGAGCACACGCTCCACATGTTTGTCTTCCGCCAGAAAATCGGCGATTCGCACGGCGTTGCGCTGCTGTTGTTCGAGCCGCACCGGCAGCGTCTCCAGCCCCTTCAGCATGACCCATGCGTTGAACGGCGACATGGCGGGCCCCGTCTGCCGCAAAAAATTGTGGATATAAGTCTGGATAAAGTCCTCCGATCCCAAAATACAGCCGCCAAGGCAGCGGCCCTGGCCATCGACGTGTTTGGTGGTGGAATAGACGACGCAGTCGGCGCCAAGTTCGAAAGGCTTTTGCAGCAGAGGCGTGGCGAATACGTTGTCGACGATCAGCCGCGCGCCGCCCTTGTGAACAATCCCGGCGACGCCGGCGATGTCGATAATGCCGAGCTGCGGATTGGTCGGGCTCTCCAGAAACGCGACTTTGGTGTTGGGCCGCATCGCCGCGCTCCAGGCGTCGAGATCGGCGCCATCCACCAGAGTTGAAGCGACGCCAAACCGCGGCAGCAATTCCTCGATCACATAGATACAGGAACCGAACATCGCTTTCGGCGCCAGGACGTGATCGCCGGCCTTCAACTGCCCAAGCAACGAAGCCGTCACCGCCGCCATGCCGCTGGCCGTGGCGCGCGCCGCCTCCGCCCCCTCGATCATCGCCATGCGGCTTTCAAACATCGCGACAGTGGGATTGGAAAAGCGCGAGTAAATGAACCCCTTGTCTTCGCCCTTGAACCGCGCCTCGGCGGTTTCCATCGTCGGGTAGACAAAGCCCTGCGTCAGGTAGAGGGCTTCCGAAGTCTCGCCGAATTGCGAGCGCAATTGTCCGCCATGCACGAGGTTTGTCGCGGGGCGGAACTTTTTTGTGGCCGGGGTCGTCATGCTCAATACGCGCGCGCGCGTTCCCTGATGCGGGCAAAAAGACGCGAAGCTGCCGGGAGCCCCGATCTTTTAGCCCTTTGTTTAGCGTGGCGGCAAGCCGATCGGCTCAAATAACCACGTGACGGCGTCCCTTTAGCCGGCGTCCGGCCCGGCGTCAACGCGTCCGTTCCTGTGGACAAATCGGCCGGCGGGCGCGCCAAAGCTGCGACGGGCTGCGCAAACGGTTCGAATTCGGCTAAGAAAGGGTCCCGTCGAAAGAGGCCGATGATGGCTTTGGCCAAGCGTGCTCAACATCCGAAATTGTTTTCGCTTCCCGAGTCGCCCGCCGCGGAGGCTGAATTTGGCGCGAGCTTTGGCCTTTTGGCGCGCCAGAAGATTGAGTTGATGATGCGCCGCGACATGATTGTCGCGACCGAGAAAATTGAGCCTGCGCAGTTGCAGCCCGCAAGTCTCGATCTGCGGCTTGGCGCGCGCGCCTATCGGGTGCGGGCGAGCTTTTTGCCGGGCGCCGCCCGCACGGTTCTGGAACAGCTTGAAGCGCTCAAGTCCGCCGAAATTTCTCTCGACGACGGCGCAGTGCTCGAACGCGGCTGTGTTTACGTTGTGCCGTTGATGGAACATCTGAATTTACAGAACAGTATTTCGGCTGTGGCCAACCCCAAGAGCTCCACGGGCAGGCTCGATATTTTCACGCGTCTGATCACCGACCGCAGCGAGATATTCGATCACGTCGCTGGCGGCTACGAAGGCCCGCTTTACGCCGAAGTCTCGCCGCGAAGCTTCAGCGTGCGCGTGCGCAAGGGCTCGAAATTGAATCAAATCCGCTTTCGCCGGCGCAATTCACAGCAATTAAAACAGACTGATTTCAACCTCAGCGACCGCGTACTGCGCGATTGGCACCAGAACAAGTGCAAGCTGGTCGACGGCGATGTGAATGTGCGCAACGGTCTCGTGCTGCGGGTCGCGCTGAGTCAAACGTCGGTTGGCGCGCGGATCGGCTATCGCGCGCAGAAACATACCGACGTGATTGATGTCGATCGGGTCGCCGCTTATGAAATGCGTGATTTCTGGGATCCCATTATGGCGGGGCCGGACAATCGCCTGATTCTCGATCCCGGCGAATTTTATATACTCGCCTCGCGCGAGAAAGTGCGCATTCCGCCGCAACTCGCGGCGGAAATGGCGCCGATCGATCCGGCCATGGGCGAATTCCGCGTGCATTACGCCGGGTTTTTCGATCCCGGATTCGGCTACACGCCCGGCGGCGCACCTGGCAGCCGCGCCGTGCTCGAAGTTCGCAGCCACGAAGTGCCGTTCATTCTGGAAGACGGACAAATTATTGGCCGGCTTTCCTATGAAAAAATGGCGGACGAACCTGAAATTCTTTACGGGCGGACGACGGTTTCGAATTATCAGGGGCAGGGCCTGAAGCTTTCGAAGCATTTTCGCGCGCCGGTTTAAGGCGCGGCGCCGACAAGCGGAAGCCGCGACGCAGGCCCACAAAAGCCTTATTCCGCCGACATAAACAATGCGCGCGCCGTTCGAGGCGCGGCGTCTTGTTTGTTTCACGGTTCGAGGCGACGGAAAGGGGGCGGTCTTCGGGCCGCTCTCTTTTTTGACCGGGATGTTGACCCACG
>JANYDZ010000532.1 GCA_025363375.1 Hyphomicrobiales bacterium | reverse complement strand
GCGCGGGTCTCGCGGCGGGCCAGCAGAATTTGCATGAAACCATCGAAGGCCAAGGCCGTTAGACAGAGAGGGTCGGCGCGGAGAGCCTCGTCAATAGCGTTGGCGACCAGCGGTTTGTGCGATGCGAAACGCGCAACGGCGGTCTCAAAAGCGGCCAGCGCCGCCGGGTTCGTGGTCGATAAGCGGTTGTTTGCGGCGGCCACGGTCATCTGGAAGGGCTCGGTTCGGACTATTTCTGAACCTAATATGAACAAGGCTGAATGGCTTTAAAAATTTTTGCACTTCGGCACACGATTTGGTGAACGATACGCTCTGGTATTCCGGGATTGGCGCATGCCCTGTAGGTTAGGCCTGTTCTGCTCCACCCTGGAATCAATCCCATGTCACTCAGGCAACACAGTTTTGTGAAGGTGGCCGGCGTTTTCGCCTGCCTGACCTTGGCGGTCGTGTTTGCCGGACCTGCGGCGGCTTGCAACGCGACGACGGCCTGCGAGGTGATCGGCGGCGCCTATCTGGCGCGTACCCCGCCCGGGTGGGACGGCAAAAGCCTGCTGCCGATGATTTTGTTTTTCCATGGCGCGTTTTCCGACGCGAAGGATTCCATGACCCGCGACGACCTCAAGGTCGCCGCCGACGGCGCCGGCGCATTGTTCGTCGCCGCCGAAGGCCTCAACAAGAACTGGTCCTTTCCAGGCAAGACCAACCCCAATTCACGCGACGATCTCGCCTATGTCGCGGCGGTGCTGGATGATGTCGAAAAGCGCTTTCCCGTCGATAAATCCTCGATTCTGGCGTCGGGGTTTTCCGTTGGCGGCTCCTTGACCTGGTATCTGGCCTGCCTGATGGCGCCGCGGATCACAGCCTTCGCCCCGGTTGCGGGCGCCTTCTGGGAGCCGCTGCCGGACGAATGTCCAGCGGGGCCCGTCTCGCTGCGCCATGTGCATGGGCTCGCGGACGCGACCGTGCCGATGAAGGGCCGCTCGCTGCGCGGCGGCTTGTTCAAGCAGGGCGACGTGCTGGAGAGTTTTCGGCGCCTGCGCGCGCGCGATGGATGTTCCGGGGAGCCCGACTGGACCGAAACGACGGGCAATATGGTGTGCCGGACCTGGTCCGCGAAAAGCTGCTCCAGCCACAAGGAGAGCGTGCTGTGCCTGCACCCGGAAGATCATTTTGTCGACGGCAAATGGGTTGCCGACGGGTTCAGGTGGATGCAGGGACTGAAGGGGCGGTGATCACCCCGCATCGCCCCTGACGCCCCGGCTCCCCAACGCAAACAGCGCCGTCCCCGCCAGCAGCAAGGCCACGCACATCACAATGACGGCCGAATGTCCGGGCCCCGCAAAATCATCAAGGGCCCCTGCGATCACCGGACCAAACACGAAGCCGACATCGCCAAAACTGCGTTGCATCCCCATGCCGGGACCGTAACGTTCACGCGGCAGGCAGGCGATGACGTAGGAGGAAAGCGCGGGATAACTGACGCCCATGGCGATTCCCATCACCGCGACGGAAATCCAGAACCAGATCACGGTCGAATCCAGCCACAGCATGCCAATGCAAATGGCCGAGGCGATGCTTGAGCCGACGACCACGGCGCGCGCGCCGAATCTGTCGATCAGCGGCGCCGTCATCGGCAGGCCGATCAAATTGGCCGCGGCGCAGAGCGTGAGGGCAAGCCCGATCGCGCCGACGTCGAGGCCGAAGGTTTCCGCGCCGAGGAGGGGCACAAGCTGAAACAAGGTGACGACGCGGGTGAAGAAGATCGTCAGCGTGAGAATACAAACGACGGTGAAAGCCTCCGTCATCATGCCGGCGCGCCGGATCGAGGAGGGCAGAGGCTTGCGCGCTTCCGCCGCGTTGAGGGTTTCCTCGAAGGCGAATATGGCGGTCGCGGCGGCGATCAGGCCGACAACCATGTAGACCCAGAATGGCGCGGCGTAACCGAGCCAGTGCGCGACATAACCGCCGAGACCAGGGCCGATTGTCGCGCCTATCTGCAGCGACATCTGGTAGAGCGCCATGTTGGTCGCGCGCCGGTTCGGCGGTGAAATATCCGCCATGGCGGCCATGGAGGCCGTGATGTAGACGCCGGAACCCAGGCCCTGAAAAAAGCGCCAGACGACGAGCCAGACGAAGTCCGTCGCCAGCGCCGCGCCCAGCGAAGCCGCCGCGACGACGAGGGGACCAGCGATCAGCAACGGTCGGCGGCCGACGCGCTGCGACAGTGAGCCGGCGGGGAAATTGGCGACAAGGCGGCCGACGCCGAACATGGTGACGAGGGTGCCCACAAGCGTCGCTGCGACGCCAAAGGTCTGCGCGTAAATCGACAGAATGGGCGAGACGATGCCGCTGCCGCTCATGATAAAACAGATCATGACGAGCAGCGGAAGCAGGCGGCGCTCCCGCCGGAGAGGTTCGAGGAGCTTCGTGCTGAATGCCATCAGAGGCTTTTGCAGGCGATCGCGCGCTTCGGCAAGGGG
>JANYDZ010000516.1 GCA_025363375.1 Hyphomicrobiales bacterium | reverse complement strand
CAGCAGGCGCAAACGCGCATCATTCAGGAAGCCAACGCGGAACGCACCCGTTTCTTCAGCGCCGCCAGCCACGATCTGCGTCAGCCGCTGCACGCGCTCGGCTTTTATGTTTCCCTGCTGAACACCGCTGAAACCGACGAAAGCCGACACGAAATTGTCGCGCGCATTTCCGATTGCGGCTCCAACCTCGATCGTCAGTTCAACGCGATCATGGGCATCGCGGAAACGGATTCGGCCATCGAACACGCCTCGGTCGTTCCCACGGCCCTGCAAAAGACCATTGACCGCGTGGTCATGACGGTCAAACCGGAGGCCGGCGTGCAGCGACTCGATTTGCGGGTCGTGAAAACCAATTTGACTGTTCTGGCGGACAGCGACCTGCTGGAGCGCGTCCTCATCAACCTCGTGACCAACGCCATCAGATACACAAGAACCGGCGGCGTCCTCGTCGGCGTTCGACGCCGGGCGGACACCGCCATGATTTGCGTTGTGGATACCGGGATCGGCATCGCGCCGGAGGCGCAACAGCGCATTTTCGACGACTTTTATCAGGTCGAGAACTCCGAGCGCAGCCGCGAAAAAGGCTTCGGACTGGGCCTTGCCATCGTCCGCCGCCTCTGCACGGGAATGGAATGGCCGTTGCTCGTCGCCTCAACTCCCGGGCGCGGAAGCATTTTCAGCGTCACCGTGCCCATCACGACGGCAACGCCGCTGGCCGCCTTGCCGGAAACACAGGCTAGCGAACCGATGGCGTTGCGCGGCATGAACATCCTCTTTGTCGACGATGATTCCCTTGTGCGCGACGCCATGATCCGCATGCTCGAAAAATGGGGCGTCGCGCGCATCGTCATGTGTGGAAACGGCAGCCAGGCGCTGCAAGCGCTCGAAGGCGAGGTTGAGGGCGCCAACTGGCACGCCTTGATCGACCACAGGCTGGCGTTCGGCGAAACAGGCCTCGTTCTCGCCGAACGCATTCGCGCCGCCCACGGCGACAAGGTGCGCATCACGCTCGTCACCGGCGAGACCGATCAGAGCGTGCTCGACGAAGCGCAGCGGCGCGGCATCAATATTCTGCGCAAGCCCTTGAAGCCTATCCGCCTGCGCGCCCTGCTTTCGGTCTCGGCGCAGAACGACGCGGCCCAGGAGAACGCGGCGACGCGGCCTATTTGACTTGGGGGCGTCCCCGGTGTTCATGGCGCCGGCTTCCCACCAGGTGAAATTATGCATCCCAGAAGGCTTTTCGCGGCTTCGGTCGCTGTTGTTGGATGGTTCGCGACGGCTACCCTTGCCGGCGCGCAATCCGTCGAGGATTTTTACAAGGGCAAGACGGTTCAGTTGCAGATCGGCTATGGCGTCGGCGGCACCGACGACGTCTGGGCGCGGTTGATCGCCAAATTCATGCCGGACCATCTGCCCGGACGCCCCAATGTCATCCCCTCCAACGTCCCCGGCGCGGGCAGCCTGCTGTTGGCCAACCAACTCTACAACACCCAGCCGAAGGACGGCACCGTTGTCGGTCTGATCAATCGCGGCGTGCCCTTTGAACCGCTGCTGGGCGGACAGGGCGTGCGTTTCGATCCCGCCAAATTCAATTTCATCGGCAGCCCCGACCGCGACACCGTGGTCTGCGTCGCCCGCGAGGACGCGCCCGTCAAGACGCTCAACGACCTCAAAACCATGGAGCTGATCGTCGGCTCCACAGGTTCCGGCGCCGACAGCCAGACCTACCCGGAGGTTACGGCGAGACTTCTGGGCGTGAAGCTGAAGCTCGTGCAAGGCTATCCTGGTTCGCGCGATATCCTGCTCGCCATTGAGCGCAAGGAAGTGCAGGGCGGATGCCTGAGCTACGACACGATCGCGCGCGACCAGAATTACCGCGACAAGAAACTGCGCGTCATCTTTCAAGCCGGGTTGAAGTCGGACGAACGCATCGCCGAAATTCCGCTGATCACCGATCTGGCGCGCACGGACGAGGAAAAGCAGGCGCTCGCCCTGTTCTTCGAGCGTTCGCTCATGGGCCGCCCCTTTGTCGCGCCGCCGGGCGTGCCGCAAGCGCGCGTCGACGCGTTGCGCGGCGCCTTCGAGGCGTCGCTGAAGGATCCCGGCCTGATCGCCGACGCGAAACAAGCGGGGTTAAACATCCATTACGTCGCGCCGGCCGAACTCAACAAGGTGATCGCCGACGCCTACGCCGCGCCGGCCAATGTCGTGGCGCTGACGAAGAAGGCGTTCGGGCGATAGGCCCGAATGATTTTGCTTGCGCAACAAGCCCGTCCTCCTCTCCGCGCTCGGCCTCCTCGCCTTTCTGGCGATATGGGAGGCGGCGCCGCGTTTCGCGCTTGTGCCAAACTCGTTGTTGCCGGCGCCAAGCGATCTGCCGCAGGCGTTTCTGCGCGAATTCCGAAGCGGCATCTGGCTGGAAATGGTACGGCTCAGCCTGTCGCATTATCTCGTCGGCTTCGCATGGGGCTCCGGGCTTGGCGCGATCCTCGGCGTGCTCACCGGCATGTATTTCGACATCGAGCATCTGCTGGCCTGGGTGGTGCGCCTGCTGCGGCCCATTCCCAACCTCGCCTGGGCGCCGTTCGCCATCATCTGGTTTGGCGTTGACGAAGCCGCCGCCGTCTTCATCATCTCGATTGGCGTGTTCTGGATCGTCTTCTTCGCGGCGCAGGCGGCGATCCGCGGCGTGGACCGGGATCTCATCGAGCTCGTCGACGCCTTCGGCTTCCGCTCCGGCCCCGAGCGGCTCGTGAAGGTCCTGCTTCCCGCGGCGACGCCCGGCATTCTCGTGGGCCTGCGCACGGCGCTCGGGCAAGCCTGGATGGCGGTTGTCGCCGCCGAACTCTCCGGAGTCAGCGGCCTCGGCAGCCGCATGATGCAGGCGTCGAGCCTGCTGGCGACCGACATCGTCGTCGTTTACATGCTCACCATGGCGGTGCTGTACGGCGTCATGGACGCGCTGTTTGTCTTCTCGCAGGAAAGGCTTTTGAAATGGAAGCCGTGAGCGAGGCGCCGCCGGTCATCAGCATCAAGGGACTTGGCCTCGCCTTCGAGCAGGACGGCGTGCGCACGGAAGTCCTGCGCGGTCTCGACCTTGACGTGAAGCCCGGCGAATTTGTCGCCATCGTCGGCTCCTCCGGCGTCGGCAAATCGACGTTGCTGCGCGTGTTGATGGACCTTGCAAAGCCCACCACGGGCAGCGTGGAGCTGCGGCCCGACGCCGCCGCCGAACGCGCGCTGGCGCTGGTGTTTCAGGATGCAAGGCTGCTGCCGTGGCGGCGGGTTCTGTCGAACGTCCGCCTCGGCCTCGAGAAAACCCGGGCCACCCGGGTGCAGCGGCGCGAACGCGCGCTGAAAGCGCTGACGCTGGTCGGCCTGCGCGATCTCGCGGATCGTTGGCCCTATCAATTGTCCGGCGGCCAGCGCCAGCGCGTGGCGCTGGCCCGCGCGTTGGCGGTCGAGCCCGCCATTCTTCTGATGGACGAACCTTTCAGCGCCCTCGATGTGGCGACGCGCGAGAACCTGCAGGACGAGCTTATCCGCATCCGCGCGGAGACCGGCAAGACCATCCTGTTCGTCACCCACGACATCGACGAGGCCGTCTATCTCGCCGACCGCGTCGTGGCGCTCGGCGGCAAGCCCGGCGAAGTGCGCGCGGTTCGCAGCGTCGATGTTGCCCGCCCTCGCAAACGCGGAGCCTGGGCGCTGATCGAAATCTCCCAGGCGGTCAAGGCGGAGATTGCCGCCGAGGCGGCGGCGGCGCGGGAAGACTGGGTGATTTGACGGCAGGCTCCCAATTACAAAGCCGTGCTCGCCGTCCCCTTCATCAGCACCGGCCCGGTCGGGCGCCCGATGGTGGAGCCGCCCTCCGGCTCCAACGAAATCTCGAACAGTTGATCGACGCCGGTCTTTGGCAGGCTGCCCAATTGCAGCGGCATGCGCGTGGCGCGGTTCACCAGACCCACCGACACAGGACCCCGCGCCCGGTCCCACAGGGTCCAGATTTGCAGCGCGCGGCCGGGCGGCACCACGATGTCGTCGAGGGGGACCAGTTCCGCGGTTCCGTCCGCCGAGACATTGACCACGGCGGCGGCGCGGTTGGAATCCGTCATCAGCACGGCGATCATGACGGGCTTTTTCGCTTGTTCGCGCAATGACGCGTTGAGCCCTATCGCCAGAACCAGAGCGGCGGCGGAGCCCGCAAGGCCCGCGCCGCGCCAGAAGCCGAGGGAATCCCAAAGGCCGGCGCGCCAGCCCGGTTTCGCGGGAGCGCGCGTCGGCGCGATTGCGGGCGCGGTGGTTGGCAGCGCGGCGTCGATGCGTTCCCACAACCCGTCCGACGGCGCGACGCGCGGCGCGCTTTCATCGAACGCGCTGAAGCGCCGGCGCCAATATTCAACGCGCCCGGCAAACTCCAGGTCCTGCTCAAGCAGCTTTTCCGCCGTGAGCGCTTCCTCGCCTTCGAGAAGTCCCATGACATGTTCCGCCGCGATCCGGTCGAAATCAAATTGCGTGTCGATATCCCGGCTCATCCCATGCACTCCCTGAGCGAGACGAGACTGCGGCGTATCCACGCCTTGCAGGTGCCCAGCGGCACGCCGAGTTTCCCGGCGACTTCGCCGTGGGTGAGACCATTGACGAAAGCCAGCACGACAGCGCTCCGCCGGATCGGCTCCAGCGTTTCGAGGCAGCGTTTCAACGATTTCTCATCGGACAGGCGCAACACCGCCGCCTCGGGCGATTCATCATCGCTGGCGACATCGAGCTGTTCGTGGTCGTCGGTGTAGTCGGTGCGCGCCTCGCCGCGCAGAATGTTGAGCGCGCGGTGGCGCAGGATAGCGTAGATCCAGGTCTTCGCTTCGCCGCGCGCCGGATCAAAACTCGCCGCGTATTGAAAGATGCGCACGAACGCGTCCTGCACCGCCTCTTCGGCCAGTTCGCGCCGGCGCAGGATACGCATGGCGACGCCGATCATCGACTGCGCTTCGCAATCATAGATCACGCGCAACGCCGCGCGGTCGCCGCCGGCGCAGCGGCGCAGCGCGGCGGCGATCCCCGAATCCGGCTTCATCAAAACAGCGGCTTGCATTGCGATGCTCCTCACCCGGACACAATACACGCGATCCGGGCCCGTGGATGCGCATCACAATATTGTTTTTCGCCCTTTGCGTCCGCCTCCGGCGACCCAGGGTATCCGCTTCGTCCGCCGGGCGGTTCCGGCAAACCCAGGGAGCACCATGATGAAGTCCTTCGCATTCGCGGCCTTCGCCGCCGCCACGATCCTTGCCGGCCCCGCCGCCGCGCAATCGCTCGCCGCGCTGATCGGCAACGATACGCTCGCCATCGTCGATGTCGGCATGAAGAAAGTCACAAAGTCCATGAAAGTCACGGGCATCTCCGGCAAGCTGCACGGCATCGACGTGCGCCCCGCCGACGGCATGCTTTACGGACTCGTCAGCGACGGCAACGTCGTCACCATCGATCCGGCGACCGGCAAGGCGACCGGCAAGTCGAAACTCGACAACATGCTGGCCGCGGGCGTCGACGGCACGATTGATTTCAACCCGGTCGCCGACCGGATGCGCATCATTGGCGCCGACGGCTCGAACCTGCGCGCCAACGTCGACGACGGCAAGGTCACGGTCGATATGAAATTGAAATTCGCGGACACCGACATGCACAAGGGCGAGACGCCGAAAATCGTCGCCGCCGCCTACACCAATTCCGTGAAGGGCGCGAAGGAGACGACGCTGTACGACGTCGATGCGACCATCGGCGCGTTGATCAAGCAAGCGCCGCCGAACGACGGCGTGCTCAACGCGGTGGGCAAATTCGGCGTCGTCGCCAAGAGCTGGGCGTTCGACATCGTCAACACCGGCGAAGGTCAGAACACCGGCTGGCTGATGGGCGACGATACGCTCTACAGCGTCGATCTGGCCACCGGCAAAGCCACCAGCGTCGGCAAGATCGCCGGCGTGACGGGCGTGGTGCGCAAGATCACAATGTTGCCGAAGATGTAACCTGCAAATCCCCGCTGGCGTATTTCAGCGGGCCTCCCGGGGGCCGGCGCGCGCGAGCGCGCCGGTCTTTCGGATTCACTTGCGGATTCACTTGCGGATTCACCGGCCTTTGTTCAGGCCAAACTTTTGAACGGCCGCCATTCTCCCGACGACTGGTTGCGGTTCTCGCGTTCGCCTATCCGTGTCGTTGCTTTGAAATGCGCAATTGCCACCTGTCCGGCCCGCGGACATAGTAGGATCGGATTGCACGGGAACGAGCGGGCGACACAACATGCATAAAGGAAGGCTTGAAGCGTTCAGCGATGGCGTGCTTGCCATCATCATCACCATCATGGTGCTTGAGTTGAAGGCTCCGCACAGCTCGGAGGTCGCCGCGCTCACCGAAGCTGTCCCGGTGTTTATCGGCTATATTCTGAGTTTTGTTTACATAGGAATTTACTGGAACAATCACCACCACATGTTTCAGACGGTCAAGCACGTCAATGGAGCCGTGCTTTGGGCAAACCTCCACCTGCTGTTCTGGATTTCCCTTTTCCCGTTCGCGAACGCGTGGATGGGCGCGACGCGCTTCGCAAAGTGGCCGGTTGTGGGCTACGGCCTCATCTTGCTATTGGCCGCCGCCTCATACAACATTCTTGTCGGTCGATTGATAGCCGCGAATGGCCGCGAGTCGGCGCTGGCGAACGCCGTCGGCAAAGACGTAAAAGGCAATATTTCGCTGGCTATTTATATCGCCGCCCTGCCATTGGCGTTCATTCACCCATACCTGAGCCTGTGCGGCTATTTTGTCGTAGCCCTTTTGTGGCTGGTGCCTGACCGGCGGATGGAGAAGGCCGTCGAGGCCAAATAGGTTGCAGAACGAGGGACCGAACATGCATACAATTATCGTGCTTGGCGGGGGTTTCGCGCTGCTCATTGCATGCGTGCTCTTCGCCAGGAGGGGCCGGGGTTGTGTTCCCCTGAATGGAGCGCAACCGGCAGCCCCCTCCCCAAATATTTCCCCGCCACCCATTTCACCCGTCCGCGCGCCGTGCCATGCTGCGCACAGGGGCGCGATGCGGCGGGAGAATCCGATGGCCAACTCGTTACACACTTGCGCGTTGCGCGTCTGGATGCTCGCGGCCGCGCTCGGGCTTGCCGCCGCGCCCGCTGTCGCACGCGACGGGACCACGGAGGTTGACGCCGAACTCGTGTTCGCCGTCGATATTTCCTACTCGATGGACCGGGTCGAACAGCAATTGCAGCGCGAGGGCTATGTGAAAGCCCTGACCTCGCCGGAGTTTCTCAACGCGCTTAAATCCAACGCTTTCGGCAAGGTCGCCGTCAGCTATATGCAATGGGCCTCCTACACCGATCAGGACCTGCTGCTGAACTGGACCATCATCGACGGCCCCGCCAGCGCAAAAGCTGTCGCCGACAAGCTCGCCGCCGCGCCCTATCGCCGGGCGCAGCGCACCTCCATCTCCGGCGCCATCGACGCCGGGGCCAAATTGTTCGAGAACAACGGGCTCAAGGGCATGCGCCAGGTGATCGACGTTTCCGGCGACGGCCCCAACAACAATGGCCGCGTCGTCACCAACGCGCGCGACGAGGCGCTGGAGAAGGGAATCACCATCAACGGACTGCCGCTGGTCGGCATTCGCGAATGGTTCAGCCCCGCCGACATCAAGGAACTCGACATTTATTACGAGGATTGCGTCATCGGCGGGCCCGAGGCTTTCTCCATCACCGTGCGCGACACGAAGAGTTTTGTGGACGCCACGCGCAACAAGCTGGTGCGCGAGATCGCCGCTTTGCCGACGCCCTCCATCTGGCCGCGATACGCGTCGGACAAAATCCCGCGCGTCCGGCGCGCGCAAACGCGGGAACCGCGCATCTCCTGCACCATTGGCGAAAGCCTGTGGCGGGGCCGGTGGGGCAACTGACCTTGCGATTTTCCCGTCGAGACCTGCTTGCCGGCGCGTCGGCGTTTTGCGCGCCGGGCCTTGTTGCTCCGCTCCCGGCTCGCGCGCAATCGCGGCGCGCGCAGGAGCAGGAGCCCATCATCTCCACCTATGCGCGCTCGCTGCCGGTGGTGGCGCGCCATGGCATGGTGGTGAGCCAGGAGGAGAAGGCCTCGCGCATCGGCCTCGAGATATTGCGCGCCGGCGGCAACGCGGTCGACGCCGCGATCGCCACGGGTTTCGCGCTCGCCGTGACGCTGCCTCGAGCGGGAAATCTCGGCGGCGGCGGCTTTATGATGATCCATCTGGCGGCGCAGAAGAAAAGCGTCGCCATCGATTACCGCGAAATGGCGGGGGCCCTGACCACGCCGGGCGTCTTTCTTGACGGCACGGGCGCTTTCGAGCCGGAAAAATCCCAGTCGAGCGGCCTGGGAGTCGGCGTGCCGGGAACCGTCGCGGGGTTCGCGCTGGCGCTGGAAAAATACGGCTCGGGCAAATTCAAACTCGCCGATCTCGTCGCGCCTTCGATTCCGCTAGCGCGCGAAGGCGTCGATGTCGACGCGGATTTGGCCGATTCGCTTCCCTCCATCGCGCGCCGGCTCGCGCGCTATCCCTCCAGCAAGGCGATCTTTCTGCATGAGGACGGCGGCGCGCTGAAGAGCGGCGAACGCCTTGTGCAGAAGGATCTCTCCGACACGCTGGAGACCATCGCGCGCGAGGGTCCGCGCGGCTTCTACGAGGGCGAAGTCGCGCGCAAAATCGTCGCCGCCGTCAACGAATTCGGCGGACGGATGACGCTTGAGGACATGAAGACCTACAAGGCGCTGGAGCGCGCGCCGGTGCGTGGAACCTATCGCGGCCGCGAGATTGTTTCGATGCCTCCGCCCTCCTCCGGCGGCGTGCATGTGATCCAGATTCTCAACATGCTCGAAGGCTTCGATCTCGGCAAGCTCGGCCACAATTCCGCCGACGCGCTGCATCTCATCGTTGAAGCGTCCAAACTCGCCTTCGCTGATCGCGCGACCTTTCTGGGCGATCCGGATTTTGTCCGCGTCCCCATGGCGGGGCTGGTGTCGAAACGCTATGCGGACACGTTGCGCGCGCAAATCTCCGCGTCGCGCGCGCGGCCTTCCAATGAAATTGCGCCGGGCAAGCCGCAAATCCACGAGAGCGACCAGACGACGCATTATTCCGTTGTGGATTCGCAAGGCAACGCGGTCGCCAACACCTATACGCTGAACTTTTCCTACGGCCTTGGCCTCGTCGCCGCCGGCACGGGCGTGCTCCTCAACAACGAACTTGACGATTTTGCCGCGCGCGACAACGCGCCCAACGCGTATGGCCTGCTCGGCGGCGAAGCCAATGCGCCGGGCCCGCGCAAGCGCCCGCTCTCGTCGATGTCGCCGACGCTGGTGTTCAAGGACGGCGAACTGGAAATCGTCACGGGCTCTCCCGGCGGCTCGCGCATCATTTCCATCGCCCTGCAAATCATTCTCAACATCGTCGATTTCGGCCTCAACGCGGCGGAGGCGAGCGAGGCGCCGCGCATCCACCATCAATGGATGCCCGACCAGATCGATTTCGAACGGGGCATATCCGTGGACAGCTTGCGGCTGCTCGAGGCGCGCGGCCACAAACTGCGGCCGACGCGGGCCTTTGGCTCGGCGCAGACCATTCACCGCGCCGGGGGCGTGCTCATGGGCGCGGCGGATTCGCGCCAGCGCGGCACGGGGGCGGTGGGGTATTAAAAAATAGCACATGCCAGAACTGTAGGCCGGATATGCGCCGCTACGACCTTGAGTCGACGCGCATTTGCTTAATGGTGTCGTCTTGGCGCGCATCTTTCCTCGACGCGAAGAATCAGAAAGAGCTTGCATTGAATTCGGAAATAGAACAAAATGAGAACTTCTGCTTCAACAGGTAGGAACGGTGCCCAATCAACGCATCCGCGACCCGCTGCATGACCTGATCGAGTTTTCGACCTCTGAATTGGAGCGCACCTTGTGGAGGGTTGTGCAAACGCGTCCTTTCCAGCGTCTGCGCCGGGTGAAGCAACTGGGGTTCTCGGACTTGGTCTATCCAGGTGCTAGCCATTCGCGCTTTGCGCATAGCCTCGGTGTGTTCCACACCGCCCGTCAGTTGATGGCAGTGGTCCGCCGCGACGGCAGAGAAGTTCAGGAAAGCAAGGAAAATAGGGCGATTGCCGCCGCGCTCGTTCATGATCTTGGGCATGGCCCGTTCAGTCACGCATTCGAGGAAGTTGGGCGTCGACTTGGCCTGAGACTCGCGAATCATGAGAATATGAGCGACGCCCTTATCAGGCGCAGCGAAGTTTCGGTGGTTCTCAACGAGTTGGGGAGCGGCTTCGCCAATGACGTAGCCGACATCATCCAAAAAGACGGCATTAAGTCTGTTCAGCATGCGGTTGTGTCGAGCCAATTCGATGCTGACCGCCTCGACTATATGCGCCGCGACCGCATGATGACGGGGACCCAGCATGCAGCAATCGATTTCCCGTGGTTGATTGCAAATCTAGAGATCGGCTCTGTCCCTGCCGGCGTAGACGACATGCCAATTGGTAACGTCGAGACCTTTGTTCTGGGGCCAAAGGCTATCCACGCGGCGGAAGCGTACGTCCTTGGCCTCTTTCAACTCTATCCCACCGTCTACTTTCACAAGGGCACCCGCGGTGCGGAAAAGATATTCACGGAACTCTTGGTTCGAGTGGTGACATTGGTCCGCAACGACCACATAGCGGAAACAGGATTGCCTCCGAACCATCCCCTCGTGCGATTCGCGCAGAAGCCCGACGACATCGATGTCGCGCTCATGTTGGATGACACGGGAATTTCGGGGGCGCTCGTGCAGATGTCCGAAGCCCACGATGTTTGTGTTTCTCAATTCGCAAGCCGGCTTCGAGATCGCAAGCTGTTTAAGTGCCATGATATTCGTACGCAGGTTGCGCATGCGCTCGATCCCAAATGCAGCAATACGGATGGGATCATCGAGATTGTCGATAAATGCTGCGCGGGAATTAAAACAAAATTAACCGAATGGGCCGCCAATAATGTCGGCACGTTTCCCCGCATTTTGATCGATGACGCCGAACGCTCGCCGTACAAGCCGATTGGTCAATCCAAGGGACCTCTCGATCGCATTAATATCCGCACTGATGGTGGGACGTTGGTCGACCTCAAGGAGCGATCAAGCGTTGTTGCCGCTTTGAAGACCTACAAGCTTTTCCGCATATACACAGACAGATCGGACGATTCGGCGCAGGATGCCGTAAAGCGCATTGCAGAAGGGGAGATAGAAACATGTCGTACGCGAACGCCGTGAAAGCGGCAGGCATAGTGCGCGATGCTGGAGGTCGCGTCGTTGGACGCACGCGCCTCCAGAAGGTCGCCTATTTGCTAAGTGTTACTGGACTCGAAGACGGTTTGCATTTTGCCTATAAGCACTACGGTCCGTACAGCGAGGATTTGGCTGCTGCGGCTCGCGACGCGGACCTCCTTGGCTTGTTGAACGAGACCGAGCAGCAGGCATCTTGGGGCGGCTCGTTTTCGACTTACGTCGTTAGTGAACGTTCTGGTTCGTCAGTTCTCCCTTCTCGTTGCCGCCTGGCGGCGGAAGCGGCGGCGGCGGATGCGATCGAGTTGGAGCTTGCGGCGACCGCCGTATTCCTCGCCAAAGAGGGGTATAGCGATCCGTGGATGGAAACTGCCCGCCGGAAACCGGAAAAGACCGAGAACGACAGGATTGCAAAAGCTCAGGCCCTTTACCGACGGCTATCCGTGATCGAGACGCCTTTCCCATTGCCTATCATCGCGTGACAGCATCCTGTTGGCCAGCAACACGAAGATTGAAACGGTGCGCTGAACAGGTTCTTTGAAAGCAACATCCGCCAGTGGCGCGTTTCACCCGCCTCCCGCTGCGATGAAAGCCCACTCCCGACCATCCGGTGGGCATTTAACGCGGTTCGATTCGCGATGTCAGCGATTGCGTCTCACCCCCGCAAACGCGGCAGCAGCCCCAACGCGTTCTCCCGCGCCAGCGCCCGCATGTCGGCCTCGCCAAACCCCAGCTTCGGCAATCCATTCGCCGTCACAGGAATGGGCACCAACGGGAAATCGCTGCCGAACATGATCTGCGAAACAGGCACGACAGAAGTGAGCGCCGAGATCGCCGCCTTGTTGGCGGAGTTCGCGATCTCGTAATAAAAACGCCGCAGCTCCGCCTCGAAACCATCGGGCACTTTCTCCTTCAGCGCGGGCACGTTGCCGCCGAGCTCCTGAATCCGCCCCGCCAGCATGGGGATCGTGCCGCCCGCGTGCGAGAAGATGAACTTGATGTCGGGGAATTTCCGCGTCGCGCCGGAATAGACGAGGCTGAGCACAGCGCGATTTGTGTCCTGCGTGAACTCCGACATGAACGCAGGCACATAATTCATCAGCGCGCCGCAGCAGTCGGGCGAATTGGGATGCACATAGACGACGGCCTTGCGGTGGTTGAGTTCCTCCAGCACCGGCGCAAACGCCGGATCGCCAAGCCATTTGGGTCCGTAGCTTGTGAGGAGGCCCACGCCATCGGCTTTCAACGTGTCGTAGGCGTATGCGATTTCCGCCAGCGATCCCTCAATGTCGGGCAGCGGCAGCGCCGCCCATAGGCCGAAGCGTCCAGGCCTGTCGCGGCCCATTTGCGCGGCGTAATCGTTGACGCCGCGCGTCAGGCGGCGCGCCTGCGCCGCATCGCCGAACCAGACGCCCGGCGTCGAGATCGAGAGGATGGCGGCGCCGATTCCGTTCTTGTCCATCTCCTCGATGGCGCGCGCCGGCGACCAGCCGAACCAGTTCGGCACGATGCGTCCGCCGCCCTGTTTCTCGATGGCGCCCTTGACCTCCTCGAACCAGAAGGGCGGCACGGTGTGATGATGCACGTCGATCAGCGGCGGGCGCGCCGGCGCGGGCGTTTGCGCGACAGCGGACATGTCGATCGCGGGCACGGCGATGGCGCTTGCAGCCGCGGTCGCGAGGAACCGCCGGCGCGAGGGCGGCGGCGCGCAGGCGGCGCAACTGTCTCCGGAGAAGTGTCGCGGAACGTTTTTGTATGTGAGCGGCATGGCGGTCCCTCCGGGGCGATTGAGGAAATCTAGCGCCCAACGCGCGCGATTGCCAACGATGGACGCCGGCAAAACAAAACGGCTCCATCGCTCGGCCCTGTGATTTCCCGCACATATGAACGGCGCGGTTCAGGGCACATTGACGCAGGTCCAAAATTGGCGATGAATTCGCGGATCCAGACGGGAGCGATCATGCGGTTTCTGCAAATCGGAGCGCGCGGCGCCGACGTCATGTTCGCACAGCGCTTGTTCAACAATGCGCCGGCCAATCTGCAAGGCGGCGTTGCGCTGGTTGAAGACGGCGTTTTCGGCCCGCGCACGCAGGCCGCGATCCAGACCTTCCAGACCAGAAGCACCCCGGCGCTTGGCCCGGGCGGCGCGATCCAGACAAGCACAATGCGGCGCGACGGCTCCATCGACGACCAGACCTGGAGCGCGCTCGGGGCCGGGCCCTCGCGCGAACACAATGTCGCGCTTGTGGCGCAATACAATCAGAATACCTGCTGGCACGCCTGCATGGACATGATCCTCGGCGGCGGCCAATGCCGCAATATGCCGGTCGGCGTTGTCATCACATCCGGTCATTCGCAGGGCCAGCTCAACAATACGCCCTACGCGTTGCGGATCTATGCGACGGCGCTGGGCGGACGGCTGCAGCGCGCGCCCACGACGGCTGGCGCGCTGTGCGCGCTGATTCAAAACCGGCCGGCTGTGCTGATCGGCCACTCGGTGCGCTACGGCGGCGGCCACGCCGTTGTGCTGAGCGGGTTTTACAACGACGCAAGACGCGACGATCTCTCGACGGTCATCCGCGTTCACAATCCCTGGCCCGCGCACAAGGGCGACATCCAGGGCAGCGTCTATCCTTTTATGGCGTTGACCGGCGGCGCGTTCACGCCGCAATGGATCATCGCCCGTTGAAGCGGCGTCTCACGCGGCCGCCGAGGCGATGATCAGCGAGACAGTCCTGCCATTGTAGAAGGCGGCGAGGGAATTCTGCGCGAGGGCGGGCAAGGCGTGGGTCAGCGCCATGGCGCCGATGACAAACGTTCGCGCCCGCAATATGCGCATCTGCTTTCCTGACATTGGGCTCGCTGGGGGAGAGCCCGCGTGATTCAACGAAGCGTACACCGCGAAGCTCTGTCGTTCGAACGGGAAACGCGTATAGTGCCGCAAGTTCAAACGGGGTCCGCCCCGATCCCGGGAGGTGAACCATGGCTAAATTATCCTACGGACGATTTTCCAGCAATTGCGGCTGCTGCGACGCGCCAGCCGCCCAGGGCGTCGACCGCCGCCGGTTCATCGCCAGCGGACTCGCCGCACTGGGAATGGGCGCTGCGCCCGGCGTCGCGCGCGCCCAGACCAGCGCCCGCCGCATCGACATCCACCACCATTTTTCGCCTCCGCAATGGATCGCGGCCGTGCGGGGGCGCGAGCTCCTCAACCCGGGCAACCTCTCCTGGACAGCGGAACGATCCATCGAGGATATGGACAAGGGCGATGTCGCCGCCTCGATCATTACCGTCACAAATCCAGGCTTGTGGTTCGGCGACAAGGCCCAGACGAACAAGCTCGCGCGAGACTGCAACGACTTCGGCGCCAAGCTGGTGCAACAGCATCCAACCCGCTTTGGCCTGTTCTGCGCGCTGCCGCTGCCCGACGTGGACGCGACGCTGAAGGAGATCGCCTACGCCTTCGACACGCTGAAATGCGACGGCGCCCATTTCATGACGAGTTACGGCGACACCTGGCTCGGCGATCCCGCCTACGAGCCCGTCGTCGCCGAACTCAATCGCCGCAAGGCCGTCGTGCATGTGCATCCGACCGCCGCCAATTGCTGCAGCAACCTCATCAAGGGCATGTCCGCCGGCATCATGGAATACGGAACCGACACAACCCGCGCGTTGATGAATCTGATGTGGAGCGGACAGGCGGTGAAATATCCGGATGTCCGCTGGATCTGGTCGCACGCCGGCGGCACCACGCCGTTTCTGGCCGGGCGCATTGATCGTTCATCCCGCGCGCTGAAGGACAAGATGCCGCAGGGCGCGATGCACGAGATGAAGAAGTTCTATTACGACACAGCGGGCGCCGCGAACCCCGGCGCCATCGCTTCGCTGATCCAGCTCGTCTCGTCGGCGAATATCCTGTTTGGCACGGATTTTCCGCCCGGCGGCACGAGCGCGGAAGTGGCGAAGGAACTCGCGGCGCTGCGTCTTGGCTTCACCGACGCCGACATGCGCGCCATCAACCGCGACAACGCGACGCGGCTGGTGCCGCGGCTGGCGGCGGGTTGACGGGGCGGAGAGGTCGCCCGCCCACGTCATTCCCGTGCTTGCCCAAATTCGCCTTCCGCGCGTCGTTGCGCGGCGGCGCCCAAAAGTTGTGGCGGGCCTTGTCGATGAGAAACGGAAGGTCCCGGCTGGCGCGCGGCGAGGACGTCCAGGCCCTGGTTGAAACGATTTACAAGACGCCGCCAACGATCATCGCGCGCGTCAGGACGCCGCTGGCGGATTAGATGGACCCGGCGCCCGCGCGTGAAAAACCGCCGATGTGAAACCTCAAGCCCTGGGTCGCTCATGAGATTGTTCCCGCCCCCGCGCCTTTTGGCCATGCTCGCCGCCGGCCTGTTGTGCGCCGCCGGGTCGGCGGCGGCGCAGGTCGCCGCTTTCGCGCCGATGCCGGCCGCCGCCGCCGCCAATCCGCGCGTCGCATCCACGCTCGCG
>JANYDZ010000492.1 GCA_025363375.1 Hyphomicrobiales bacterium | reverse complement strand
CTCGGATATTCGCGGCGATTTCTTCTGCTTCCTGCGCTGCAACGCGGATCATCACGCGATCAATTTTGTCAACGATCCCAAGCCGCAATTGCATCACATCGCTTTCGAACTGAAGGATTGGCCGGAGATCCACCGCGCCTGCGACTATCTCGCCAAGAACAAGCTGCTGCTGGTCTGGGGCCCCGGCCGCCACGTCATCGGCCACAATATCGCGGCCTATCATCGCAACCACGACGGCGTGCGCGTGGAGCTCTACACCGAGATGGATCAGATGAAGGACGAGGAACTCGGCTATTTCGATCCGCGCCCGTGGCATCAGGAACTGCCGCTGCGCCCGAAGAAGCATGGTCCGGAAACGCTGCGCAATTATTGGGGCTTTGGCTCGGGACGCGACGGCGAGACGCCGGGGTATCCGTGAAGATGCCGGTCTGACGTCGAACAACGGCGCACGGGAGGAAGGCATGTCGCGCTTTGCAGCGGTCATAGCGACTTGTGTATTGTCCCTCGCGCCGGCGCAGGCCCGCGCGCAAACTCCAGCCTGGCTCCTGCCCGATCTCCACGCCGCGGCCAAGGCCGAAGGCGGGCTCACGATCTTCTCTTCAATGAACGAACAGGAAGCGCTGCCGCTCTGGAAGCGTTTTGAGGAAGCCGCCGGCATTCCCGTTTCTTTTGTCCGCGCCTCCGACAACCAATTGACTTCGCGCGTGCTGATTGAGGCGCGCGCGGGAAAGCCCTCGTGGGATTTGCTCGCGACAACCAATGTGACGCGCCTGCCGGCGTCGCTGCGACGCGAATTCTCGCCGCCGGAAGCGGCGGGGATAGCCGCGACCGCGCGCGACAAGGCGCGGCGCTGGTACGGCGTCACCGCCAATTACAACACGCCCGCCTACAACACGAACCACATCAAGCCTTCGGAACTGCCAAAGACGATTGAGGAGTTCATCGCAAAGAAAGAATGGAAAGGCCGCGTCGCCATGGATGGACAGGAGTTTCACTGGCTGCGCGCCATGGTTCTCCACTTCGGCGACGAGAAAGGCCGCAAGCTCGCAAAGGAATTGTTCGCCGCGCTGGAGCCCGCGCCGATTGACGGGCACCTCGCGCTGGCCCGCGCGATTGGCTCGGGCGACTATTGGGCGACGCCGGCAAACTACGCCAACCTCACCATCAACCAGAAAATCGCCGGCGCGCCGACGGACTATTGGGGCCTCGCGCCGATCGGATTGTTCTATACTCAGATCGCGCTCAATCCGCAGGCTCCCCATTCCAGAAGCGCCGAACTCGCCGCCAACTTTTACTTGAGCAAAGAGACGCAGCAATTCATCACGCGCATGGGTCGCATGCCCGTGCGCGACGACGTTGTGTTCAATCCGCCCGACGCCATCGCCAAACTGGGCGCCGAAAAAATCTATCCGCTTGAATTCGACCCGGAAGAAGAAAAGTTCTGGCAAAAGGAGTTTCAGGCGTTGATGCGGCCGAGATGATGGTCAATCCTCCGACTTGAACCCCGACGCCTTCACAATGGGCCGCCAGAATTCGAGTTCGCGTTTTTGCGTCTGCGCGAGAAATTCCGGCGACGAACCTGTCGCCTTGAAACCCATTGTATAGAGGCGCTCTTTCGTCTGCGCCGCCTGCACGGTTTCCGACATGATGCGGCTCAACCTCGCGACAATGTCGACCGGCGTTTTCGCCGGCGCGTAGGCGGCGTACCAGGCGCCCGCACGCACGTCGAGGCCCTGCTCGATAAACGTCGGAACATCCGGCACAAAGATCGAGCGCTCGTTGTCCGAGGTCGCTACGATGCGCACGGCGCCGGCCCGGTGTTGCTCCAGCAAGTCGGCAACGGGGAGCATCGCCAGCGGCAATTGCCCGCTGACGACATCGGAAATTGCCAACGCGGAGCCGCGATAGTGGACCGGCCGCAAGTCGAGCCCCGTCGCCGTCGCCAACTTCAAACCGAGAAAATGCATGGAGGTGCCGGCGCCCGAGGTGCCATAATTGCCCTTGCCCGGATTGGCTTTCAGCCACGCAACAAGCTCAGTCAGGCTTTTTGCGGGCACATCCTTGCCGACGGCAAGCCCGAATTCAAAGGTGACGAGTTGCGAGACGGCCGCAAAATCAATCTCGGGATCGTAGCCCGCATTGGCGTCATGCAGGGGAATGATCGTCATGGGGCCGCTTGGTCCAATGTAGAGCGTCGATCCATCGGGAGCGGCGCCCTTCAAGGCTTTCAGCGCGATCTTACCCGAGGCGCCGGCGCGGTTCTCGACCACAACGGATTGCCCGATAGCGGGCTGCAAACGCTCAGCGACAATCCGCGAGAGCAGATCGCCGGCGCTTCCGGGCACAAAACCGTAGAGAATTTTCACGCCCTGAGTTTGCGCCAGCGCGGCGAAAGGCTGCGCGGCCATGACCACGCAAGCAAGGCTCGCCGGGACAAATCTGCGAAAAACAAACATTGGCCGCTCCCTATTTCACCAGCGCGCTGACGCGCTCCGCAATTTCTTTCGGCGTCGCATAAACCCGCCTGATCAGCGCTTCCAGAGCGGCGCCCGATTGGGGTTGCAGTTCAAGACCCTGCTTCTTCACATCGGCGATAAAGTCCGCGTCTTTCAGCATGGCGTCAAATGCGTCGCGCAACATTTTCAACCGTTCCGGCGCCAACCCCGGCGGAGCGATGAAAGGTCGGCCGATTCCCTGCCCCGCATAGAGAAATTCGATCGCCGCGCGCTCAGAGGCGTTGCGCGCGAGATCGAAAATGAGCGGCGCCTGCGGAATATCCGGATGCTTTTCCGCGCCGCCCTGAAACAGCACGTTGACCTTGCCGGTCCTGATCCAGTCCGGACGTTTGCCCGTGACGCTGTCGAGCGATTCGCAAAAACCCTCGACCTCGCCGCGCTCCATCGCAAGGAACACGTCGGCGGAGCCGGGAAATCCCGGAATCAGCGTGAACTTCCAGTCAAGCAATCCGTTGAGGGCTTTGGGATAATTGTGCGATCCGCTGCCTGGACCTACGGTGCCGAGCACCATCTGCGTAGTCAGAAGATCGCGCGCGTAGTTCGCGCGCG
>JANYDZ010000468.1 GCA_025363375.1 Hyphomicrobiales bacterium | reverse complement strand
CGCGCGCGACGGTCGGCTCCAGTTGAAACGCCTGTATGGGCGCGCCAACGGACTTCAATTGATTGACCTTGTACAGATAGGTCGTCAACGCCAGCGGCACTTCTCCCGACGCCACGAGATTGGCCATCAGCGTATGGCCCTTGCGCACGGAGGCGCCGTTCTTCGAGATGACGTCGCGGAAAAGTTTCAGGCCCTTTTCCTCGCCAATGATCGACACAACCGTCGCAAACCAGTCGGTGTCGCCGGCTTCAATTCCCAGCTTGCCCTTCCACTTGGGATCGCGCAGGTCCTCGTAGCGCTTCGGCGCGTCCTCGGGTTTGATGGCATTGGTGTTGAAGGCCGCCGTAATAACGTTGAACCGCGTGCCTATCCAGCTTTCAGGCTTGACCGCCTGCGGCATGAGATCGGCGAACACCGGCGAGACCACCGGTTGCAGAAGATTCTCGCGGCGCAGGCCTTCGAGCCCCGCCGCGTCCGTTTCGAACAGGTCGCTGTCGTTGCGCGAAGCCCTGTTCTCGACAATGGCGCGTTGCAGGATGTCTTCGTTGCTGGCGCGCCAGACGCGCACCTTGACGCCGTATTTCTTCTGGAAGGCGGCGCCGAGAAGATTGGCGTCCTCCGTCGTCAACGACGTGTAGAGCGTCAGCGCGCCCTCTTTCTTCGCGCCGTCGATCAGGACTTGCGTGCGGTCGGCGCCGACATAGGCCGCGAGTTCGTCGACCTGCGCGGCCATCGCCCGGGAGAGCGGCGCCAGGACGCACAAAACAGCGGCGGCGGCCAACGCGGCCGCTTTGACGCGCGCGCGCGAAGCGTCGGCGGCGCTCATGTCAACGCTCCTTCAGCCATGGGTCCTCAAAACCCTTCCGCGTTCTCAAGTTGCTCGAACCAGTCGAAGCCCATGGGTTTCACGATGCGGCTGGTGCAGGAGATGACGCGCGCCTCGTTGGTGGGATGCGCGTTGAAATGCTGGTGCGCGCAATAGGGCGGAATGTAGATGAAATCGCCCGGCTTCCACTCGAATTTCTTCGGCTCGGTCTCCCAGTCGAACTCCATCTTGTCGTGGCAGTCAAAGCGCACGTCCCAGTGCAGGTCGTAGCCCTCGCCCTCGACGACGTACAGGACCTCCTCGGAGAGATGGCGGTGTTTGCCGGAGGCTTTGCCGCCGGGAATGAACTGCATGTAGATGTCGAGGCAGCATTCCTTGGTGTTCATCCTCTCGTTGATGATGTGCTTGATCAGGCCGTTGGGCGAGCGCTCGAAGGGCATCTCGCCGGCCTTCACGACGTTCATGCGTTTGTCGTATTCGCCGCGGAACAGTTTTGAAGCCTTCAGAGCCTCGGCGTAGAAATCAACGTTGTAGGTCTGCACGTGGGCGGCGGCGCGTTCGCGCGGATCGATCAGCGACATTGTAAAGTCCTCAGAGGTCTTTGGGCGGCGTGTAAACGCGCTGTTTTTCGGTGGCTTCCTTCGGCGGGAAATCCACCACCTTCTGGAAGAGCATGTGCATGAACAGGAAAAGCGGCTTCGCCTTCATCACGAGCGTGATGCATTCGTCGTCGGGCTCGCTGGAGAAATGCTGATGCACGCAGGCGTTCTCGACAATCAGCGCGTCGCCCGGACCCCAGTCGTAACGAACGCCGTCGTGAACGTCGTAGCCGTTGCCCTTGAGCACGAAGAAGACCGCGCTGTTCATATGGCCGTGCTTCTGCCCGTAGCCGCCGGGCGAAAACACCTCCACATGCGTCTCGATGGACTGCGCCACCTTGACGGCTTGCGGGTTGATGATCTTCTTGCCGTAATGGCCGGGGCCGCCGTGCCATTTATGGTCGCGCGTCGGGTAAATGCGCGGCTGGTTGAACAATTCGCGCACGAGTTCGCCGTAAGTGCCTTCGAGCGCGCGCACGAACACGCGTTTTTTTGTCCAGCGCTCCCAGACCACTTCCTTGCCGACCCCTTCGGGGCCGGAATTGTGGCCGAGGCCGGCGTCATCCATCGCAGCCAATCTCATCTCCTGTGCCGCATCCCCCTGAGGACGCATTCATTCTGTGTTCATGTAGCACAGAGCGCGGCCTCTGTCGCAAGCGGAGATGCGGGCGACAGGGAACAAGGCGACGGCGCGACTGAGCCGCCGCGCGGCTGTTGAACCGGGCGGCCATTCCGGCTTGCCCCGAGGAGCGGCGCATCCGGCCATGTGGCCTGGCAATAGGTCTTTAAACCTTCATGACGGACCGTAGACAGGTATAATTACCCATACCCGGAGGGGGTAGTGCTCTGTTCACGATGCGTCCCAGCGGGCTTCCTTGCCCCGGGAAACGGCATTCTGGCCCTGGACCGAATGGACATGGTCCATTCGCCGGAACGGCCGCCTTGAACGCGTGAAAGACAATCCTATAGTCGATCAACGTCGAATCGCGCCGGTTCCCGGGATTGCGGGCGGCGCGGGACTTGCCAACCCGCCGCAAAGGTCGAATTTGTCGCGCCCCTATGATCGAGCCATCCTGTTTTGCGCGGCGATCACCTCGATCGCCGTTGTGCTGAACGCTGTTTTCATTGTTGATTTTATCTTTTTAGGGCTCGATTTCTCGCAAATCTGGGTCGCCGGCCGCCTCGCGCTCGATGGACGCCTCGACGTACTTTTCTCGCCAGACGCGTTCACGGCGGCGAGCCACGCCATGCTGGCGCGGTCCTATCCGGACACCCTCTGGTCCTATCCGCCGACCACGCTGCTGATCGCCGCGCCCTTCGCGCTGGCGCCCTATCAAGCCGCTGTCTGGCTCTGGTTCGCGTTGCAGGCGGCGGCGTGCTCGGCGACCGTGATCGCGTTGACGCGGCGTGTTCTTGGCCCGGGATGCGCCCTGGCCGCCGCCCTGACGGCGCCGGCGCTGGTCATCGGCTGCGTTCACGGGCAATTTTCGATGCTCATCGCGTGCCTGTTGATTGGCGCGGTGGTCATCCTCCCGATCCGGGCGATCCTCGCCGGCGTCCTGACCGGCCTGATCGCTGTAAAACCCCAGTTCGGGCTGATGCCGGCGCTGTTGATGATCATCAACCGGGAATGGCCCGCCGTCCTCGCGGCGGCGGGCACGGCGCTCGCCCTGTGCTTTGCGGCGACAATCTGCTTCGGGCCGGGGATCTGGATCGATTTCATCCTGCATACCATTCCCGATCAGGCTGCGGCGGTCCGCGACCTCGCCACCTACAGCTGGTCGGCCCATTCGGTGGTCGACGCCCTGCTGCTGGCTCACGCGCCAAAACCCCTGGCGATTTTCGCCCAGGTCCTGACCAGCGCGCTGGCGCTCGCCGCCGGCCTGGTCGCCATTCGCCGCCAGCTGGCGCCTGCCGAGCGCGCGTTCATTCTGGGAATCTGCGCGGTGCTGATCCTGCCCTATGTGAACACCTATGAGCAGGCGATCCCCGCGATGGGCGCGCTGGCGCTTTATGGATCGCCCGGGGAAAAGTCGAAGCGCGAGCTGGCTGCCATGTACTTCCTCTGGCTGTGGCCGAATTTCGATTATCTGCTCGATACCTGGCGCGTCGTCAGAATCGCGCCTTTTGTCG
>JANYDZ010000466.1 GCA_025363375.1 Hyphomicrobiales bacterium | reverse complement strand
ACCTGCGTCAGGATCAGCGGCTTCGTGCGCTTTGAAACGCAATATACGCCGGGACAACGGGTGATTAACCCCGCGACTGGACTCCTCACCCAGGTTGCAGGCTCCCAGGATACGACGGGCATGGAAGCCCGCGGCGTCGTTCGCCTCGACGCCCGCACGTCAACGTCGATGGGTCCGGTGCGCACTTTTATCCAGATGCGCGCCCTTAACCGCAGCGGCATCCGCAACCAGGGCGGCGCCCAAAACTTTCAGTTGACCTATCCGGGCGGCAACCCCACCGCCACCACCATCACGCTGGAGCGCGCTTATGTCCAGTGGAACGGCTTCACGTTCGGCAACATGAGCTCTGAATGGGCCGGTCTTTGGCCGTCGGGCTCCGTTGTCGGCGGCGTCGCCGATTTCTCCGCCGGCTGGACCAACGGTATGAAGGGAATCGCCTATACCGCGAAATTTGGCAGCGGCTGGACGGCCGTCGTCCAGATCGACGATCGCACGGATACTGGTCCTCAAAACGCCCCGGGCGCCGCCAACACGGCGGTCCTGCTGGCCCCGACTCAGGCGAATTCCACGCATCTGCACACTCCATTCACAGGCTACAACCTCGTCGGCGTGCTGCGTTACGAGCAATCATGGGGGGGCGCCGAAATCAACGGCATGATTGGCAACAATTCGACTTCGAATGGCCCGACGCCCTTCGCCGCCGGCGCGGCCGCCAATCCCTTGCTCGGAAGCAGGACCTATACATCCTATGCGGTGAATTCGACCCTGAAGATCAATCTGCCGATGATCGCTGCGGGCGACGCTTTCTTTCTGAACGCCAGCTACGGCAAGGGCGCGCTTGGTTATGTCGCCGCTCCCGACGCCTGGAACACGCTCGTGAATGATTCCGGCAATCGTCGTGTTCTTGGCGGCGTCCTCATCGCGCCGTCGAACTTGCAATTGACGACCGTGACTCCCGTCGGCTTGCCGTTGACCTACGGCCAGACGACCGCCTTCCAGATCACGGGTTTGTTCACCCATTACTGGACGCCGCAATGGCGTTCGCATGTGTCCTTTTCCTACATGCAACTCTCGACGCCGACCGCCGTGAACCCCGCTGGCGGGCTCAACACCCAACTCGGCAAGAGCAGCATCTGGGCGACGAAGGGCAACCTCATCTACTCGCCGGTCAAGGATTTCGACCTCGGCGTGGAGGCTGGTTACGGTCGGATCAACACGACCATTCAAAATCCGACGGCCGCGTTCCTCGCCGCCGGTTCGCCTGGCCTGAAAGAAGGCAACTGGACCACGAAATTGCGCGTTCAGCGCGGGTTCTGATCGCAGAGACGTTTAAAGCCGCCGGCGTCTGGATTATTCCGACGCCGGCGGTTTTTTATTGCGCGCGGACGCCCGCGGGGTCGTCGCGATTTGCAGCTTTGGCGCGGCCTGCGTAGCATCCCTTCCAGACATCATCGGGAGGCGACGCGGATGACCTTCACAAGGCGTGAATTCGTTGGCGGCGCACTCGCCCTTCCAACGACCGGCGCGGCGCGCGAGGCGCGCGCGCAAACCGCCCCCGACTGGGAGCCCGTCATCGCCGCCGCCCGCAAGGAAGGCGGCGTCACGCTTTCGACGGGCCTCGAAAGCCCGGTGGTGCGCGCCGTCCTGAAAAATTTCGAAGCCAGATACGGCGTGCCCGTAAACTCGCTTGTCGGCCGGCCCTCCGAAGTGCGCGAGCGCATCCGCGTTGGACACATCGCCAACCGCCAGCAGGTCGATGTCGTCTTCGGCTCCGAAGCCCTGACCAACATCCGCTACAATGACGATAAAACCGTCGCCGACGTGCCCGCGCCGCTGCAAGCCGACCTCGCGCGCACGTCGCTCAAAAGCGCCACGCAATTCGTGCCGCAGATCACCATCACCTACGGCCTCATGGTCAATACATCGATGGTCGGGCCTGAGGACGAACCGAAAGGCTTCTTCGACCTGCTCGACCCCAAATGGAAAAACCGCGTCCTCATCGACGACCCCCGGACCAACGGGCCCGGCCACATCTATTTCATCGGAACGCGCCTGTGGGGCGCTGAAAAACACGCCTATTTTCACATGCGCATGGCGGCGCAAAATCCCGCCTTCGTCATCGGCACGCAGGAAGCCGCGCGCAAAGTCGTGCGCGGCGAATATCCGGTTCTCGTGGGTTTCACTTTGCCCGACATCACGCCCTTCGCGGGCCTTCCGGTGAAAGCCGTCGCGCCGGTCGAAGGCTGTCCCTACATCCTCTACGGTTGCTCCATCGTCGCCAATGCGCCGCATCCCAACGCGGCCGCGCTCTTCATCCACTACAATTCATCCGATGAAGCCCTCGTCGAATATGCGAAGGCCGGGTTTGGCTGCGGCGTTCCTTCGGTCCTCGACAAAACGCCGGCCGATGTGCGCAGGCTCATCGACGTAAAACTGCTAGGCACGACCGATCCCAGAGGACAGGACGAAGCGCTGAAAGCGGCGAAGGCGGTCTACGGTTAACGGCGTATCGCGCGCGCAACGGCGATTCAATCTGTCAAGGCGAAAATCTCGTTGACGCCGCCGCGAGAGTTTGTTTCACAGCAGCGATAGACAATCCGTGATCGCCGTCGCGAGTCAGACAAAACAACTTCCGAACATTCAGGAGACTTCACATGACGGATTGGCCCATCCATGGCGCCATCGCTGGACCCATTGTGATGATCGGCTTCGGCTCCATCGGCAAGGGAACCTTGCCGTTGATCGAACGTCATTTCAAATACGACCGCAAACGCGTCGTTGTCATCGATCCGGACGACGGCGACCGCGCCTTGCTCGACAGCAGCGGCGTGAAATTTCTGCATCTCGCCGTCACGCGCGAAAACTTCCGCGACGTGCTGGGACCTTTGCTCGCCGAGGGCGAGGGCCAGGGCTTCTGCGTCAATCTTTCCGTCGATACGTCGTCGCTCGCCATCATGGAATATTGCCGCGAGATCGGCGCGCTCTACATCGACACCGTCGTCGAGCCTTGGCCGGGCTTCTATTTCGACAAATCGCTCGGGCCCGACGCGCGCACCAATTACGCCTTGCGCGAAACGGTGCTCGCAGCGCGCCGCGCCAATCCGGGCGGCGTAACGGCGGTCTCCTGCTGCGGCGCCAATCCCGGCATGGTCTCGTGGTTCGTCAAGCAGGCGCTCGTCAATCTCGCCGCCGATCTCGGCGACAAGGCGATAGAACCGAAGTCGCGCGAGGATTGGAGCCGCCTGGCGCGGCGCCTGGGCGTCAAGGGAATCCACATCGCCGAACGCGATACACAACGCGCAAAAAAGCCCAAGCCAATAGACGTTTTCGTCAATACATGGTCCGTCGAAGGCTTTCTCTCCGAAGGCCTGCAACCCGCCGAACTCGGCTGGGGCACCCACGAGAACTGGAAGCCCGCCAACGCGGGCGCGCATTCCAAAGGCTGCGGCGCCGCGATCTATCTGAACCAGCCCGGCGCCAACACGCGCGTGCGCAGCTGGTGCCCGACGCCCGGCGCGCAATTCGGGTTTCTCGTCACCCACAACGAGTCGATTTCCATCGCCGATTACCTGACCGTGCGCGACGAAAGCGGGAAGGCCGTGTATCGCCCCACCTGTCACTACGCCTATCATCCCGCCAACGACGCAGTGTTGTCGTTGCACGAAATGTTCGGGCGGGCCGGACGCATGCAGGAGGAACACCATATTCTCGGCGAGAAGGAGATTCTCGACGGCGTCGACGAGCTGGGCGTGCTGCTGTACGGCCACGGCAAGAACGCCTACTGGTACGGCTCGCAGCTCTCGATCGAAGAGACGCGCCGCGTGGCGCCAAACCAGAACGCAACCGGATTGCAAGTCACGTCGGCCGTACTCGCCGGCATGGTTTGGGCGCTGGAGAACCCGCGAAGTGGCATTGTCGAAGCCGACGAGATGGACTTCCGCCGCTGCCTTGAAGTGCAGACGCCCTATCTTGGCCCCGTCGTCGGCGTCTACACCGACTGGACGCCGCTCACCGATCGTCCGGGCTTCTTCCCCGAGGATATCGACGAGACCGATCCCTGGCAGTTCCGCAATATTCTGGTGCGGTGAAGCTCAGACGTCCGTAAAGAATCCGGCCACGTCCAATTTGATGCCTGGCGGCGTCAAGGACAATGCGCCCGCCGCCGATCGCTCCCCCGCGCCGCCTTGCCCGCCGCGGCAAACCGCGCCATCATGGCTCCCATAATCCATTGGGAGGCCGCTATGTTTAGCTCACGCGCTACATCCGCCGATTGCGTCTGCTGTCCGCCATCTCTCGCCATCGGACCGCGCGCCACGCGCCGTTCATTTCTGACTGGCTCCATCGCCTGCGCCGGCGCGGGCCTTGCCGCGACGCCGCGCGTCTTCGCGCAGGCGCAGCCCGCAGCGGCTGCCGCCCCGCAGCGCACGCGCATCGACATCCATCATCACTTTCTGCCGCCCGCCTTCATGAAGGAGGAGAACGAAAGGTTGAAATTCGAACACAATCTCTCGGCGCAGCAACTGCTGTCCTGGACGCCGCGGAGAACAATTGAATCCATGGATGAAGCCGGCATCCAGACCGCCATGGCTTCCATCACAACGCCGGGCGTCTGGTTTGGCGATGTCGCGGCGGGACGGCGTCTGTCGCGCATGTGGAATGATTACGCGGCGGAACAGATCAAATCGCATCCCGGCCGCTTTGGCCTCTTCGCGGTGATCCCGCTGCCCGACGCCGAGGGATCGCTGAAAGAAATCGAATACGCGCTCGACGTGCTGAAAGCCGACGGCATCGGCCTGCTCTCAACCTACGACGGAAAATACCCCGGCGACGCCGCTTTCAAGCCGGTGTTTGAGGAGCTCAACCGACGCAAGGCGGTGGTGTTCTTCCATCCAACCGCCGCCGCCTGTTGCGGCAACGTGCTGCCGGGCCTCAACCCGCAACAGATTGAATATCCCATGGATTCGGCGCGCGCCATTGTCAGCCTGCTGGTCGGCGGCGTCATCGCCCGCGCGCCCGACATCAAATGGATTTTTTCGCATGGCGGCGGCGTCATCGCCTCGCTCGCGGGACGCATCGACAACAACATCGGCCACGACAGCCGCTTCGAACAATTCTTCCCCAACGGCCTTATGGCCGAATTGCGCAAGCTCTATTACGACACCGCCAGCGCCAATTCCGCGCCCTCGCTCGCGGCGCTGAAGGAACTCGCGCCGTTGTCGCATCTTCTGTTCGGCTCCGACGCCCCCTTCGGCGCGCCGATCAAAAGCGTGAAGCTGATGGAGGCGCATCCCTTCAACGCCGCCGACCGGATGGCCGTCGATCGCGGCAACGCGCTGGCGCTGCTGCCGCGGCTTCGCGCGTGAGAAAAGCCATGACCACGATGCATCGCCGCGCTTTCATCGCCGCCGCGGGCGCCGCCCTCGCAACGCCCGCGCGCGCGCAAACCCGGACGCGCATGCGCATTGGCGTGCTGCCGACCATGGGCGCAGGGCCCATGTATCTGGCGCTTGCCAACGGGCATTTTTCCAGCGAAGGGCTCGATGTCGAGATTCTCAAGTTCGACAACGCCCAGACCCTCGCCGTCTCGCTCGCCGCCGGCGACATTGATTTTGGCGCGACCTCGCTCGCCGTCGGCTTTTACAATCTCGCCGCGCAAGGCGTGATGCGCATTATCGCGGCGCAGGCGCGCGACAATCCCGGCTTTCCCAACAATGGTTTCGTCGCGTCCAACGAGGCTTGGGAAAAGGGCCTGCGGACCTTCGCGGACATGAAGGGCCATTCCGTCGGCGTCTCGACGCTTGGCTCGGCGCCGCATTATTGCGTCGGCCTGATCGCCGCCAAATATGGGTTTCCCATGTCGAGCGTCGACGTGCAGACGCTGAAGACAAATCCCAACATTGTCGTCGCCATCGCCGCCAACCGCGTCGACGCCGTCATCACGCCCAACACCTTCGCGCTGTCGCTCGACCGCAACAAACAGGGCAAGCTCATCGGCTGGATCGGCGACGAGGCGCCGTGGCAACTGGGCGCCGCGTACACAACGACGAAAACCGCCGACGCGCGCCCCGACTTCGTCGAGAAATTCACGCGCGCCTATAAGCGCGGCATGGTCGATTACGCCGACGCCTTCATCGGCGCAAACGGCGAGCGCAGAGACGGTCCCACCGCGGACGCGACGCTCGCCGTTCTCGCGCAAGCGCTCGACCAACCCGCCGAATTGCTGCGCGCCGGCGTCGCCTGGGTCGATCGCGAGGCGCGGCTCGACGCGGCCGACATTCGCCGCCAAATCGTCTGGTACAAGGCGCAGGGGCTGATCGAAGGCAATGTCGACGCCGCCGCGCTCATCGACGAACGCTACGCGAAACTGCTGCCTTGACTTGCGGATGGACTCGACCATGACGAAGCCTGTTTTCCTGTCTCGCACCTGCGCGGCGATGGCCGCGCTGCTGGCGATCTTTTGCGGCGCCCTTGAAGCCCGCGCCGAAAAAATCCGCGTCGGCGTGCTGCAGACCGCCGGCTCCGGCCCCATGTATATCGCGCGCGAAAAGGGGTATTTCGCCAAGGAAGGCCTTGAGGCCGAGATCATCGCCTTCGACAATTCGCAAACGCTTGCCGTTTCCATCGCGTCCGGCGATCTCGATTTCGGCGCGACGTCCCTCGCCATCGGCTTTTACAATCTGGCGGCGCGCAACATGCTTCGCATCATCGCCGCGCAAGGCCGCGACGCGCCGGGCTTCCCCAACAACGGCTATGTTGTTTCCAACGCCGCGTGGGACAAGGGCCTGCGCGCGTTCAAGGACATGCGCGGTCGTTCGGTCGGCCTGCCGACGCCGGGCTCGGGGCCCCATTACGCGTTTGCCCTGCTTCTCGAAAAATACAAAATCCCCTCATCCGAGGTCGACATGCAATGGCTGAAATCCAGCGCGAACCTCACGGCGGCGCTGGCCTCCAACCGCATCGATTCGGGCGTCACGCCCTCCATCAACGCGCTCTCGCTCGTGCGCAACAATCAGGCGAAATTGATCGGCTGGGTCGGCGATGAAACGCCGTGGCAGCTCGGCGCGGCCTATACATCGACGAACCACGCCGACCGCAAGGGGGAGCTCGTCGAAAAATTCCTGCGCGGTTACAAGGCCGGCATCCGCGATTACCACGACGCTTTCGTCGGCGAAGGCAAACGCAAGGACGGCGCGATGGCCAACGAGATGCTCGCCATCATGTCGAAGGCGCTCGACCAGCCCGCCGAACTCCTGCGCGAAAGCATCACCTACGCCGACCGCGAGGCGCGCCTGGACGGTAAGGACATCCTGCGGCAGATCGCCTGGCACAAGGCGCAGGGATTGATGGACGGAAACGTCGACGCCGAGGCGCTTATGGATAAAAAATATGTGCGGTTTCTGCCGGAGTGAACGGCGCTCATTCCGCCGCAATTTTTACCGGCGCGCCTCCCGCGCGATATTGTTCCAGCAGGACCGTCTCTTCAGCCTTGGCGACTTTGACATGCCGCTCCTTCACGTGCCCATAGCCGCGGATTTTTTCCGGGATTGAGGCGAGGGCGACGGCGACCGCGTGGTTCTCCGGCGACAGCGTGCCGATGATTTCCTCAAGCAACACTTCATAGGCGTCGATCAGCTTGCGTTCGGCGCGCCTCTCCCGCGTGTAGCCGAACACATCGAAGAGGCCGCCGCGCAGAACCTTCATCCCGGCGAGCCATTTGAAGCCTGTCGTCATCCAATGCCCAAAGCTCGACTTTCTCGGCAAACCGGTGGTTGGATCCTTGCGGCCAAGGATGGGCGGCGCCAGATGAAATTCGAAGCGCAAATCGCCGTCGAAAGTCGCCGCCACTTGCTTCAGAAAGGAGCCGTCGGTGTAGAGCCGCGCGACTTCGTATTCGTCCTTTACGGCCATCAGCTTGAATAAACAGCGCGCGACGGCGTCGGCGAGGCCCGTCTTGCCCCGCGCCTTCGCGCGTTCAACTTCGGCCACGCGCGTTGCGTAGGCGAGATAGCGCCCGGCGTAGGCCGCGTTCTGATAGGCGGTGAGAAACTCAACGCGGCGATTGACGATTTCGTCGAATGTTTGCGGCGCGACGCGCGCCTCGGGCGTGGAACGCAGCGGCGCCGCGCGCGCGCGCACGGCTTGAGGATCGGCGCAGGCCCTGCGGCCCCAAATGAAAGCCTGCTGGTTCATCGCGACGGATTCCCCGTTAAGCTCCAGCGCGCGAAAGATCGCGGTTTGCGACAAGGGCACGAAGCCCTTCTGCCAGGCGTATCCCAGCATAAACATGTTCGCCGCGATGGAATTGCCGAGCAGCGCGGTCGCGGTGCCGCTTGCGTCGACAAAACATGCGCCTTCGCCGGCGGCGTCGCGGATGTTTTTCTTGATTCGCTCGATGGGCAAGCGGAAATCCGCGTCGCGCGTGAAATCGCCGGGATAGACTTCCGCCGTATTGACGACGACGCCGGTGTCGTCGCGTTGCACGGCGGCGAGAACTTTCTTCGTGCCGGACACAACGAGATCGCAGCCGAGCACCAGATCGGCTGCGCCCGCGGCGACGCGGATGGCGTGAATGTCCTGCGCAGCGCGCGCCAGCTTGACGTGGCAAAACACCGCGCCGCCCTTTTGCGCGAGGCCGGCCATGTCGATAAGGCCGCAGCCTCTGCCTTCAAGGTGCGCCGCCATGCCGATGATCGCGCCGATCGTCACAACGCCTGTGCCGCCAACGCCGGCGACCAGAATTTCATAAGGGTGGGCGCCGATCTCCCGCCGTACAGGCGAGGGCAGGTCGTCGAAGCGTTGCTCTTCGCCTTGCGGAAAGACGCCGCCGTCCGCCTTCTTTAATTTCGCGCCATGCACCGTCACGAAGGACGGGCAGAAGCCGTTCACACAGGAGAAATCCTTGTTGCAACTGGATTGATCGATGACGCGCTTGCGGCCGAATTCCGTCTCCACCGGCTGCACGGAAACGCAATTTGATTGCACGCCGCAATCGCCGCAACCTTCGCAAACGAGTTCATTGATAATCACGCGTTTGTCGGGATCGGGAAACGCTCCGCGCTTGCGACGACGGCGTTTTTCCGCGGCGCAGGTTTGATCGAAGATCAACACGGTCACGCCCGGAATTTCCGCAAGCCGGCGCTGCACGGCGTCGAGTTCGTCGCGATGATGCACAGCCATGCCCTTCGGCCATTCGACCGCCGACGGATATTTGTAGGGATCGTCGGTGACGAGCGCTATGGACGCCACGCCGTCGGCGGCAACCTGTCGCGCGATGCGGTCAACGGTGAGGCCGCCGTCATGGCTCTGCCCTCCGGTCATCGCGACGGCGTCGTTGAACAAGATTTTGTAGGTCATGTTCACTTTGGAGGCGAGCGCGAAGCGGATCGCCAGAGACCCCGAATGATTGTATGTGCCATCGCCGAGGTTCTGAAAAATGTGGCCGCGTTTGGAGAACGGCGCTTCGCCGACCCAGTTGGCGCCCTCGCCGCCCATTTGCGTAAAGCCTTCGGTGGAGCGGTCCATCCACTGCGCCATGTAATGACAGCCGATACCCGCGTAAGCGCGCGCGCCATCAGGGACTTTGGTTGAAGAATTGTGCGGACAGCCCGAACAGAAATAGGGCGTGCGCGCCGCCGCCTCTTGCGCTTCCGCCAGCATCGCCTGCGCCTGTCGCAAGCGCGAGACGCGCTGCGCGATGGCGCTGTCGCCGGGATGAAATTTCAGCACGCGTTCGCCGATGGCGATGGCGATCTCGTTGGTGTCGAGCGCGCCTTTCACCGGAAAAAGCCATTCGCCTTTTTCATCGCGCTTGCCGACCACGACAGGCTGATCCGCCGTGCCGTAGAGTTCTTCGCGCACCTGCGTTTCAACCAGCGAGCGCTTCTCCTCGACGACGATGACGAGTTCGAGACCGCGCGCGAAATCCTTCAGGCCTTGCGGCTCGATGGGCCATGTGCAGCCGAGCTTATAGAGGCGCAAGCCTAGATCGTTGGCCCGGGTTTCGTCGATGTCGAGATCATCGAGCGCCTGGCGCGTGTCGAGATAGGATTTGCCGACGGTGATAATTCCAATCCTGGCTTTCGGCCCGCCCGAGGTGACGATGTGGTTGATCTTGTTGGCGCGCAGAAACGCGACGATAGCGTCGCGCTTGTGATCCTGCAGGCGCGCCTCTTGCGCCAGGATGGGATCGCGCGGACGAATGCCGAGGCCGCCGGGCGGCAACGCATGATCGCCTGGCGCGGCCGTTGCGACGCGGTCAATCGAACCATCGATAGACGCTGTCGATTCAATATTGTCCTTGACACATTTGAGTCCCACCCAGACGCCGGCGTACCGCGACAGGGCCCAGCCATAGAGGCCGAAGTCGAGCAATTCCTGCGCGCCGGCGGGATTGAGCACCGGCATCATGACGTCGAGAAGATGAAACTCGGACTGGTGCGCGGTGGTGGAGGACTCCGCCGTGTGGTCGTCGCCCATCAGCACGAGCACGCCGCCATGGGGCGATGTGCCCGCGAGGTTGGCGTGGCGGAACACGTCGCCGGAACGGTCAACACCGGGACCTTTGCCGTACCAGATGGAGAACACGCCGTCGAATTTGCCCTCGCCGCGCATCTCCGCCTGCTGCGCGCCCCAGACGGCGGTTGCCGCGAGGTCTTCGTTGATGCCGGGCTGGAAAACGATGTTGTTTTGATCGAACAGCTTTTTGGCGCGTAAAAACTGCTGGTCGAGACCGCCCAGCGGCGAGCCGCGATAGCCCGTCACGAAGCCGGCGGTGTTCAGCCCGGCGGCGCGATCCCGCGCTTTCTGGGCCAGCAACAGGCGCACAATGGCCTGCGTGCCCGAAAGAAAAATGCGCTTTTTGCCGAGATCGTACTTGTCGTCGAGACTGACCTCGGCGAGGTCAGGCGAGCCGTCGGAGGCGCCTGCGCGTGGGACTGCACCGGCCATCAGTTCTCTCCTGCGGGAAGCCTGGACGTTGCCGGCATGGATTCCCCGATTTCCACCCTTGCAATATGACAACGGCGCTGACATTTTCAAGCGTGTTCCACAGCGTGTTCCCAAAGCGTGTTCCCGATGACTTGAGATTTGCCGCGAAAGCGACACACAATAGCGTCAATTGAGACCGGAGTAAGCCCGCGAATCCGTCAAGACAACCCGTCAAGACAACCGATCCCGCGACAACCTTGTGATGCCCATGAAGAAACCTGCAGCCCTCTTTCTTGCCCTTTTGACGCCCGTCGCTCCGGCGATGGCCCATCCGCATGTCTTCGTCAGCGTGGCCAGCGAGGTGATCTTCGCGCCCGACGGCAAGGTGACGGGCGTTCGCCATCACTGGAAATTCGACGACATGTACTCGGCCTTCGTGACCGCCAATCTCGCCGAGGACGGCAAGGACCCGACGCCGCAGCAATTGCTGCCCATCGCGAAAACCAACGCCGAATCGCTGAAGGAATTCGAATTTTTCACCTACGCCAAATTCAACGGCAAGACCTCGACGTTCAAGGACGCCGTGGACTATTCCATGGACTACGACGGCGCGGACCAGACGGTGACGCTGCACTTCACGCTGCCCTTGGAGGCCTCGACGCCCGCCGGAAAGTTCTTCGTGTTCCAGGTTTACGACCCCAGCTATTTCGTCGCCTTTGCGTCCGAGAAAAAAGACGCGCTCAAGCTGGTTGGCGCGCCCGCCGGTTGCTCCTTCAGCATCAACAAGCCCGGCGCGCTGAGCGCGGCCGACCAGAAAAAGCTCGAGGCTTCCGCCGGCACGAACGATTCGCCTGGCGAAGACTTCGGCATGAAACTTTCCGACAGCGCCATCGTCGCTTGCCCGTGAAAATTGTCATGCGCGACACGCGGCGTACCATTTGTCGAAACATCGCCATTGTCTGCGCGGTTTCGCTTGTCGCGATAATCGTTTGGCACAGCGCGGACGCGCTTGCGCAAGCGAAGAATCCCTTCAATGTCGGCATCAGCGAAGGGGGTGGGTCCCGCGCGGGAATCGCCGGCTGGATCCTGGCGAAACAGATTGAGTTTGAACGCGGGCTAAGCGCGGCGGTGCGCGCCGTGCGCACCAGCACGGCGGCGCTTTGGACGCTGATGGGTCTCAGCTTCGCCTATGGCGTATTTCACGCGGCGGGGCCAGGTCACGGCAAGGCGGTTGTCGCGTCCTATATGATCGCCAACGAACGCGCGTTGAAGCGCGGCATCGTGATTTCCTTCGCGGCGGCGATGTTGCAGGCCTGCGTCGCGATTGCGATCGTCGGCGCCCTGGCCCTGCTGTTCAACGCGACATCGCAGAAAATGAAGGACGTCGCGAATTTTGTGGAGCTCGCGAGTTTTGCCGGCATTGCCGCGCTTGGCGCGTGGCTGGTTTGGCGCAAGGGCCGCGATCTTCTCGTCGCCTGGCGGATAGGCCGACCAAAGGTTGCCGCGCCCGGCGTGACCGCGTCGCGCTTTGCCTGCGAAGCCGTCGAGACGGATCCGGGCCATGTCCACGACGAAAATTGCGGGCATTTTCATATGCCGGACCCCAAAACACTTGGCGATCAATTCTCCTGGCGCGACGCGGCTTTGACGGTGATCACGGCGGGGTCGCGTCCCTGTTCGGGGGCGATTCTCGTGCTTGTTTTCGCGCTGGCGCAAGGCATTCTTTACGCCGGCGTCGCCGCGACCTTCGCCATGGGGCTCGGCACGGCGATCACGACAAGCGCCCTCGCCGCGACCGCCGTGTTGTTCAAGAACATCGCGCTGCGCTTGACCGGCGAGAAATCACGGCGCGGCGAACTTGTGGCGCGCGGCATCGAGTTTTGCGCCGCCGGCGCGGTGCTGTTGTTGGGCGTTGCGCTGTTTTTGGGCTATTCGATGGCCGGGATATAGTTTCACCCGAGCTTGCCGACCTCCGCCTCAAGCAGTCCCCAACATTTCGAACCCAGTTTCGCTTTCCAGTCCGCGTAGACCTTCGGCAGTTTGGCGCGGAAGGCCGCCTGATCGACCTCGTTGAAGATCAACCCGCGCTTGACGAAATCGTCGCGCAGGCTGGCGTTGAGCGCGCCTTGCTCCAGGCGTTGCTGACGCACATATTTCGCGGCGTTTCTTTCGATGGCGTCGCGGATGTCCTGCGGCAGCGCCTTCCACGTCGGCATATGTGAGAAGAGATTGAAGCCGGACCACATGTGATTGGTCATGCTGACGTATTTCAGCACTTCGTAGAGCTTGAATCCCTCGAGGATCGCCAACGGATTTTCCTGTCCGCCAACGCGGCCGCTTTGCAGCGCGGGATAGATGCCGTTGGCCGTCGTCGTGACGGGCTCGGCGCCAAACGCCTGAAACGTGTCGAAAATCATCTGCCCCGGAGGCACGCGCATTTTCATGCCGACGAAGTCATCCGGCCGCGCAATCGGCCGAGTGTTGGTCGCGACTTGCCGCATGCCGTTGTCGAACCCGCCGACGGGAAAGAGATACATGCCCTTCGCCGCCATTTCCTCGCCTATATATCTGCCGAAGGCGCCGTCGATCGCGCGGTGCGCTTCGGACGCCGCCTTGAACGCGAAGGGCGCTTGCTGCGCTTCGGCGACAGGCGCTACGGTTCCGATAATGCCGCCCATAAGCGTGAAGAACTGGATCTCGCCCGACAGCAGCATTTTCAACGCGTCGGGATCGCCCCCGGGGAGTTTGTTGTTCTCCGCGTGGACATTCGCCTCGACGCGGCCATTGGTTTCAGCGCGCACCGCGTCCCACATGGCCACAAGGCTTTTGTGCAGCGTGCCGGTCGCGGCCTGATTGTGATATTGCGCGAATTTGTAATCCGCGGCGAGGGCGGGCTTGACGATGATGGCGAGGCCGCCGGCGAGCGTCGAACGGCGTGTGAAGTTCTTCAGCATGTTGGACCTCCCCGATCGCGGCGCGCTCGGGCGCTCAGTCTCAACGCAAGCCTGCCTCAATGCAAGTCTGCCTCAACGCAAGTCTGCGCTTTCGCGTGGCGATTTACAATACGGGTTTACAGCTCCCGGGTTTACAGCCCCTGGGGTTTACAGCCCCATTGCGCCGCCGTCGGCGCGCGGATCGTGCGCGGCCTCAACGCGGCCGTTTTTCGGGTGGCGGATCAAGCCGCCGGCATGGCCGAAAGTATCGGCGTAGCCGTCCGCGTGAACGGCGACTTCGTGGCCGGCCTTTTCCAGCGCTCGAACGATCGAGGGATCGACGCGGTTTTCCAGCGCCAGCTGCGATGAAGACGCGCCCCAGGTGCGCCCGAGCGCAAAGCGTGGCGCGTCGATGGCTTCGGCGAGGCCCATGCCGAATTGAACGCGCGTGGCGATCTGAGCAATCGTCTGCGGCTGACCGTCGCCCCCCATCGTGCCGAACGGCATGACGCGGCCGTCGTCGAACAGCGTCATGGCGGGATTGAGCGTGTGGAAAGGCTTGCGCCCGGGCGACAGGGGATTGACCGCGTTGGCGTCAAGCGAAAACGACAGACCGCGGTTCTGCATCATGATTCCGGTTTTCGGCAGCACGCAGCCCGAGCCATATTCCCAATAGATTGACTGGATATAGGAGACGGCGGTTCCATCCTTGTCGATGGCGCCCATGTAAATCGTATCGCCTTTCGCCATCGGCAGCGGGAAGGCCGCGGCACGCGACATGGAGATGGCCGAGGCCTCGCGTTCGAGCGAAAGCGGCGTGAGAAACTCCCCAGGATCGTGCGCCAGTTGGTCGAAATCCGTGATGAACGCGTCCTTGATCGCGAAGGCGCGTTTGGTCGCCTCGATCAGGCCGTGCAGATGCTCAAAGGAATCGCAGCGCTTGACGCCGAGACGCTCGAAGACGCCGAGAATAATCAGAGTCGCCAGCCCCTGAGTTGGCGGCGGAAAGTTCAGATGCGTGCGGCCATCGAGCTTCAGCGACAGGGGCTCGCGCCATTTGGCTGCGTATTTGCGCAGGTCTTCGCGTGTGACGGGCGAGCCGATTTTCTCAAGATCCGCGTCGATCTCGCGCGCGATGTCGCCGCGATAGAAATCATCAAGGCCCGACGCCGCGAGATGATCGAGCGTATCGGCGAGCGCCGGGATTTTGCGCGTCGCGCCGGCGGTCGGGTGCTTGCCGTCGATCATGAATGTCTTGGCGAAGCCCGGCATCGACGCCAGTTCCGCCGCGTCGCGCGGCACGGTGCGCGCTTCGGATTTTGACACGGCGTACCCGTTGCGCGCGTGGCCGACCGCGTCGCCGAGGAGGTCGCGCAGGGAAAGCCGCGCGCCGAGCGCTTTGGCGAGTTCGAGCGCCGCGATCCAGCCGCCGATGGCGCCCGGCACGGTGAGGGCAGCCAAAGGGCCGCGATAGGGAATGGCCTGGCATTCCTGGTCGCGGTAAAATTTCATCGTCGCTTTGGCGCCGGCGTAGCCGCAGGCCTCGATGGCGCGCGTCTTGCCCATGGGATCGCGAATCAACCAGAAACCGTCGCCGCCAATGGCGTTCATATGCGGGTAGACGACAGCTATGGTCGCGGCCATGCCGACCATGGCCTCGATGGAATTGCCGCCCTGCGCGAGAATGTTCTGGCCTGTCTGCGTCGCCAGCAGGCTCGGGGCGACCACGGCGGCGCTGGAAAAGGTCTCGGTCGAGGTCATGGGAATCCTGCCAAAGTTGCGGGCTCAAGCAGCTTGGTATAGTTGCTTGCGTCAGCGGCGAACAGGCCGCAAACGCCGGAGCGTCCATTGGCTGAACTCAAACCCGTCAACTGGCAGAACGCGCTGACCATCGTCAGCGTCGCGATCCTCGTGGGCACCGAGCTTGTCGGCGTTTCCTGGGCGGCCGGCTGGGCTTTGGGCGGGCTGTTTCAACTGCCGCCGATGGTGAGCGCGGCGCTGGAAATCATCAGCGGCTGCTTCGGCATGCTGCTGGTCTATTATTTCGTGCGCGCCGCGCTGAAGGTCGAGCCGATCCGGGGGTGATTGCCCGATGAGTTCGATCTTTACGCCAAACTCATCCACGAGTTGCGAAGCACGGCCAACAAAGCCGACGCGTCAAGGATAACGCCGCCCCCTCACTCACAAGCCCTCAACACAATCACATCCGCCGTCTCCCCCGCAGCCCCCACCAGCCGGCATTCTCCGCCCGCGCACAGTCTCCACCCCTCGGGCACGGCGTCGGAGCGGCGCAGCAGCACTTCCGCCAGCGGCGGGACCTTCGGCTTCCATTTCCAGAAGCGGCCTTCGCGCACGGCGTCCGGCGGCGTCTCCATGCCGGCGCCCATGCCCTCGATGCGCGCTTCGATGATCGCCAGCATGCCGCGACCGACCACCCAGTCTTCTTCCCAGCGGGTTTTTTCGACCGAGTGGGTCCAGGACAGAGTGAACGCCGCCGCCGCGAGCCGAGCGACGCTGGCGCCCGCAATGACGCAGAGGCTCACGCCTTCGCCTTTTCGCGCCGCGCGGCGAGCCAGTTCCAAGCCGTGAGCGCCAGGCTCAGAACAACCGCGATTTCGTCGCTCCACGGCCAGGGCACGACGAACAGAATCGCCGCCACGCCCGCAAGCCATCTTTCAACATGGCTCACGCGCGTGAAGAAATAGCCGATCGCCGCGACGCCCAGCACATAGATGGTCATGCTGGCTTTGAACGTCGCCCAGAAGACCTCGACCCAATAGCCGTATTGCGCGGCGATGGCGCCGCCGGCCTGCATCATCAACGTAGGCTCGTAAACCCCCATGAATGGGATGAGAAAACCGGCGAGCGCAATGCGCGTCGCCTGCCAGCCGATCTCGTCGGGGCTGGCTTTGGCGATGGGCGCGGCGGCGAGCGCCGCCAGCGCGACGGGCGGGGTCAGGTCCGCGATGATTCCGTAGTAAAAAACGAACATATGGCTGATGATGAGGGGCACGCCGAGCTTCAACAACGCGGGCGCCGCGAGCGAGGCGGTGATGATGTAGGTGGGGATGGTCGGCAATCCCGTGCCCAGCACCAGCGACGTCAACATCACGAGGATCAGACAGAGGAACAGCGACTCGCGTCCGAAGGACACGATCCAGTTGCCGAAGATTGTCGCAGTGCCCGTCAGCGTGAGCGAACCGATGACCGTGCCGACGATGGCGCAGGCGAGACCCACGGGCAGCGCCTGTTTGGCGGCGTCGGCGAGCACGTCGAGGCAGATGCGCAGCGTTTCGCGGCCGCCCCGCGTAAAGGCGCAGGCGGCGACGAGCGCGGCGATAAGCAGCAGCAAAATATTGACGCCGTATTGCACGAAACTCGCGCAGATCAGGCCCAGCGCGATCCACAACACGGCGCGCATCGCCGCGCCCTTGAGATTAAGCGCGACGGCGCCGCCGAGGATCATCACCACCGTCAGCGCCAGCCCCATGGAACCCGCGAACAGCGGCGTGTAGCCGATGAACAGGAGATAGACGAGCACGCAGAGCGGCAGCGCCAGATGCCATTGTTTTTTGAACGCGCCCAGCGCGCTTGGCAACAGCTCGCGGGGAATTCCCATCAGGCCAAGTTTGCCGGCTTCCAGATGCACCATCCAGAAGGCGGAGGCGAAATAGAGAATGGCGGGAATGATCGCGGCCTTGACGATGTCGGCGTAGGGCACACCGATATTCTCGGCCATGATGAAGGCGACGGCGCCCATCACGGGCGGCATGATTTGTCCGCCCATGGAAGCGGTGGCCTCAACGCCGCCCGCGAAGGCGGGACGATAGCCGAACTTCATCATCAGCGGGATCGTGAACTGTCCCACGGTCACCACATTCGCCACGCCGGAGCCCGAGATCGTGCCCATCAGCGCGGAAGAAATCACCGCCACTTTCGCCGCCCCGCCGCGCGCCCAGCCGACGAGACCAAGCGCCACGTCGTTGAAGAGCTGGATCATGCCGGCGCGCTCCAGAAACGCGCCGAAGAGAATGAACAGGAAGATATAGGTCGCGGAAATGCCTGTCGGGGTCGCGTAAATGCCCTCCGTGCCGAAAGACATTTGCTCCAGGATCTGACCGAGATCGAATGGCCGATGATCGAACGGACGCGGCAGGTATTGCCCCCATGCGGCATAGGCCATGAAGGCGACGCAAATCAGCGGCAACGCCGCGCCCATCAGCCGCCACGAAATCGCGAAGAGGATCAGCAGCGAGACGACGCCGATGGTGAAATCGCGCGGCTCGAGATCGCCGGCGCGGTTGACGAGGTCGAGGTAGAAGACCCAATGGTAGAGCCCCACGCTGAAACCCGCGAGACCAACGGCCCAGCCGAGCGCCTTGAACGCCGGCGTCTTGCCCGTGTGATTGGCGATCAACGCGCAACCCACAAGGATGAGAAAGCCGACATGCACGGCGCGCAGCACCTGCGTCGGCAACACCGCGTAGATCGACGTGCCGATCTGGAAGCAGGAAAACGCAACGGCGATCCAGAACAGCAGGCGTCCTGAAAATCCTTCGCCCCAGCCGGCGGGCAAGTGATGCTCGATATCGACTTCGCTGGGGCCGGATGCGTGTGATGAATCGATGGTGGTCATGGGGAGGGTTTCAATGCTCATGGAGACGATGTGCGCATTTCTTCTCCCGCTTGCGGGAGAAGGCGCCCCGGCAGGGGCGGATGAGGGCGCCGTGACTGGCGCTGTCCTGCGAAAGAAACCGCGATTGTTGCCGCCTCCGGACCAAAAGGTTTGCTCTTTTCCCGCCGTCCTCATCCGGCCTGGCGCCGCCCTATTTCATCATCCCCTTTTCGCGGAAATATTTTTCCGCTCCGGGATGCAGGGGGATCGGCATGCCGTCAAGCGCCTTCTCGAGTTTGATGTCGCTCGCCGCCGCGTGCGACGCCACGAGTTCATCGCGGTTCTCGAAAACGAGCTTTGTCATTTGATAGGCCAACTCATCGGAGAGCGAGGCGCGCGTGACGAGGTAGTTCACGACAGCGGCGCCCGCCACAGCCTGCGTCTGCCCCGTATAGGTGTTGGCGGGAATCGTCACCTTCACATAGGGAGCGCCGATTTTATCGACGAGCGCGGCGGGAATTTCAACGACGGCGATCTCGACCGACGAAGCCAGATCGCGGATGGCGGCGACGCCAAGACCCGCCGATTGCAAGGTGGCGTCAAGCTGTCGGTTCTTCATGAGGTCGACGGATTCGCCGAAGGACAGGTACTCGACCTTGCCGAGGTCCTTGTAGGTAAGCCCGGCGCCGCCCAGAATGGCGCGCGCGTTGAGTTCGGTGCCCGACTTCGGCGCGCCGACG
>JANYDZ010000413.1 GCA_025363375.1 Hyphomicrobiales bacterium | reverse complement strand
GCGTTGTAGAGCGCGGCGGACACAGTGCCGCCGCCGACATCGAGCTGTCCCGCGCCAAGCGGCGCGATCATCTGCGCGGCGGTTTTGAAGGCGATGAATTCGACGTCCAGGCCTTCGGCTTTGAAGTAGCCCTTTTTATCCGCGATGTAGACGCCGACATCGCTGACTGTGTTGACATTGCCGACGCGCACTTTGATCTGCCCTTGCGCAAGCGCGAGGCCGGGGGCGAGCAGCGCCAGCGCGGCGAAAGCCAGGGCGTGAAACGGAAAAAAAGGCATCATGAAATCTCCGGCGGGCGTTGTTCGCGCGTGCCGCGAGGCTAAACTTCGGGCCGACGCATTTCAATGCAATTTGGCGCTTTGCCTTGTCGGCGACCAGGCATTACACAGTCGCCATGCGCGAGGACCTCATCAACGCCCTGTTGCCGACCCACGGCGAAGCCATCGATCCCGTCGCCATGGCGCGAAAGGATTTGAACAAGGCGCTGCCGAAGCGCTTCTACACGTTGGCGGCGGCGGAGAACCGGGAGGGCGCGTTTGTGCTCACGCTCGACGGCAAACCGGCGCGCACGCCCGGGCGCAACGCCGTGGCGCTGCCCTCGCGGGAGGCGGGCGACGCGGTGGCGGCGGAATGGGCGGCGCAAAAGGAATTCATCGATCCGCGCACTATGCCGCTGACCCGCATGGTCAATTCGGCGCTCGACGGCGTCGTGTGGGAGATGGACGGCGTGCGCGCCGAGATCGGCAAATATGCCGGCACGGATTTGCTGTGCTATCGCGCCGGCGATCCGGCCTCGCTCGTCGAATTGCAAAGCGCGCATTGGGACCCGGTTTTAACAATGGCGCGCGAGAAAATCGGCGCGGATTTCGCGGTGTCGCACAGCATGACCTTTGTTGAGCAACCCGCCGCCGCCATCGCCGCCGCGCGGAGAATCATCGACGCCGTGCGGGGGCCGCTGCCGCTCGCCGCGCTCAATGTGATGACGACGATCATGGGCTCTTGCCTGCTGGCGCTTGCGGTTTCGCAGGGATGGATGAGCGCGGAAAACGCGTGGGTCGCGGCGCATGTGGACGAAGACTTCCAAATTCGCGCCTGGGGCCGCGACGAGGAGGCCGAAGCTCGCCGCGCTGCGCGCTGGATCGACATGCAGGCGGCCGCGCGGTTATACGCGCTGACAAAATGAGCGCGGCTTCCGACAGGGACGCCGAGGCGCGCGAAGACGGCTTCATCGACGCGCGGGCGCGCCAGGAATACCTCCTCGCCGCCGCCGCGACGTTGTTGTTCTCGGCGACGACAACCAATTCGGCGCTGATCGCGTTGGTGTTCGATCGCGCGGGTTATCCGCTTTCTTCGATCGGCGTTCTCATCGGGGTGCTGGCGTTGAGCGTGCTGCCGGCGACGCTGTTCTCGGGCTATGTCACCGCCCGGCTCGGGGCTTTGCGCGCGTCCCACGTGGCGATGGCTTTCGCTTTTGTCGGCGTCGGCGCGCTGGCGTGGACGCGCGATCATTTCTGGGGCGCCATCGTCTCGAGGCTCGTCTGGGGCGTTGGCGTCGGATTGTTCCTGGGGCCGATGAATCTTTACATGCAGAGCCGTCTGACGCCCCGGCGGTTTGTCTATCTCGTCACCGCGTTTTCTTCGATGATACCGCTGGCGCTGGCTATCGCGCCGCCGATTGGCGAGCAGGTGCTGAACCGTTTCGGCGCGACGGCGTTGTTTATTTCAGGCGCATTGCCGGCTTTCGCGGGTATTGTCGTCACGCTGCGTTTGCGGCCGTTGCCGCCGTCAAGGGGGCCGGCGGGACTTGGTCTGGCGAGCGCCTGGCGCCGGTGGCATTTCCTGCCGTCGTTGACGCTTGTGATTGGCGGCGCGCAATTCGGCTTTCTCACCTCCTACCTTGGACCGCAACTGGCGGCGCCCGTCATCGCGCTGGGCTGGTTCTACATTCCCATGACGATCGCGATGATCGGCTGCCGCGTGTTCGCCATGCGCCGGTTTTCCGCTCTGCATCCACGCGCGCTGGCGGCCGGCGGGCTCGTGGGTTGCAGTCTTTCGCTGCTGGCCATCGCGGCCGCCCATGAGCCTTTGTTTGTCGCGGTATCCGGCATTCTGCTCGGTTTGGGAAACAGCATGATGTATCCGGTCATGTCCGCGTGGCTCGGGCGCTTTGCCGGCAAGAGCGAGGGCGGCGGCGTGCAAGCCATCGTGGCGAGCGCTTTTTACGTGGGTATTTACTGGGCGCCGTGGCCGCAGAGTTGGCTCATCGCGGGGCTCGGTTTTGGCGGCGCCGCGCTGGCGCTCGCGGGCGTGGGGTTTGCGGGCGCGGCGGCGCTGGCCGTTTCGCATGCCGATGGCCAAAGCGAATAGGCGAACGCGCCGACCACCGCCGAGGCGAGCCGGCCTCCGCATCGGCGCGACGCGCCCGCGTGGGTTCAACGGATAAAATACTTGAACATCTCGTCAAGTTCCGGTTTCGTAAACGCCTTTGTGATGAATTTCAGGGTCAGCGCGTCCGCCGTCGATTGTTCGACGCCGCCAAGGGTTTTTAGATCGAGGCCCTTGCGCGTGTAATATTGATCGCGGGTGACGCGCGTCTCGCCGGCGGGCTGTTCGTAGAACTTCGAGAAGACCTGCACGGCTTCATCGCCTTGATACATCCAGTCGAGCGTTTCGCCATAGGCTGCGAGGAAGCGCTGGATGACCTGCGGTCGTCTGGCGAGATTGTCGAGGTTTGAAAGGTGCAGCCGCGCGGTCATATCCCGATACTCGGGAATATCGTTGTAGCGCGCGACGACGCGGATTTTCTTGTCCTCAAGCTGCTGAATGCCGAAGGGCACCGCGGCCCAGCCAATGTCGATCTGGCCGGACATGACCTGAGTATAGGTCGTCGCCGAAACGCCGGCGGCGACAGGCTTCATGTCAACGCCGGCCTGCCTGATCAGCGTCAACGTGGCGAGGTTCGACGACGAGCCGACGGCGGAAAAGGCGATGGTCTTTCCGGCGCCGTCCTTCAAGGTTTTAATCGGGGACTCCATCGGCACGTACCAGAAAATGTCTTGCGCGCCGGTGACGGAACTGGCGATGGGCCGCACCGGCGCGCCCTTGGAAAAAGCCGACATGACCGCCGCCGTGCCGGTGCCGATGGCGATATCGACGCTGCCGGAGATCAAGGCCTGCATGGTTTCGCCGCCGCCCGACGTATAGAGCGTTTCGGTCCTGATCCCGTGTCTGGCGAAGACGCCTTTGACCTGGCCGATATCCGCTGGCGAGGTCTCCCAGGACCCGCGCTGGGGCACGGCGACCCTGACGAGGTCGAGAGTTTGCGCGCGCGCGGCGAACGCGGCGAGAGCCGTCAGAAACGCAACTGCGATCGAACTTGCCGGCATGGGTGCCTCCCGAGGTCAGCCCGTCGTTGCGGGCGTTCCATTGTGCATGGAATGACGCGAGGGGGAAGCGGGCGACGCAGCTTCAAAGGCTACTTCCTCCTCTTGCCCGCCTTCACCCCGGCCTTTGTCGCCAACCGCGTCCGCTCCTTCAAAAGGTCTTCCCGACCCGCCATGCGCGCCTCGTATTCAAAGCCGCGAAACGTCGCGTAGGAATTCTCGTCGCCGACCTCCATGTCGCGCGCCGCGATTTCACCCGGCGTGAGCTCAATCACCTTGCCCATGCGCATGGCCTCCGTCAGCATTTGCGCGTTGACGAGCATGGCCTTGCACTGGCGGATCAAGCGGATCGCCGATTTCGCCGCTCCGACAAAACCGTGGCCGCGCAGCAAAACCGTGCGGTTGGGTCCGAGTTTTTGCGCGAGGTCTTCGGCCTGTTTCATGTTGACGATGAGCATGTTGGTGTCGCCGAATTTTTTGCGTATGTCCCACGTGGGAACTTTCGCGCCCATTTCATTGGCTCCGAAGTAGACCACCTTCATTTTTGCATCGGTGATTGTATAAGGCAGGATCGCCTGTGGGTGGCCGTGCACGACGCAATTGACGTCGGGCCGCGCGGCATAGACGGCGGCGTGAATGAAACGTTCGAGATAGGGAT
>JANYDZ010000408.1 GCA_025363375.1 Hyphomicrobiales bacterium | reverse complement strand
GCGTTGTAGCGCATTCCATAAGGCAAAAAGCGCGTGACATAGGCGATGAACAGAATCCAGATGGTGCCGTAGATGCCCAGGCCAATCGTCAGGTAACAAACCATGATGGACAGGCCCATCACCAGGCCCGGCAGCACCAGCGGCACGGAGGCGAGATTGTCGAGCAGCCAGCGGCCCGGAATTTTTGTGCGCTGCACGATCCAGCACATGACGGCGGTGAGCAGCATCACCACGCTCGCCGAGCCCAACGCCAGCATCGCGCTGTTCCACACGGCGGTTCCCACGCTCGGGTAGTTCAGCACGCTCGCGTAGGATTGCAGCGTGAGGTTTTGCGCGGCCGCCCAGGACGGCACCGCGTAGAATTTCTGCAGCGACGACCAGACGAGCACGAGGAAGGGCAAGCCCACGACCAGCAGCGCGTAAAGGACGAGGAAGCCCCCCGTCAGCCATTTCCAGCGGCCGATGTCCATGACGCGCGGGCGAAAGCCCTTGCCGGTGACCGTCGAATATTTGCCGCCCTGCGCCGACAGTTTCGACTGCCACCAGATGCCGCCGGAGGTGATCAGCAGCAGGATGAGCGCATAGGCGGATGCGAGCCCGATGTTGCTGGGATAGCGGTGGATGGCGTCGTAGATCGACGACGTAAAAACCTGAATGCCGACGGGCAAGCCAAGCAGCGCCGGCGTTTCGAAGGATTCAATCGAGCGCACAAAAAGAATGAGGAAAGCCGCCGCCGCCGCGGGCCACGCGAGTTTCAGGGTGACGCGCCGCGCGATGGCGGCGATGGAGGCGCCGCTCATCATGGCGGATTCTTCCAGCGAAGGATCCATGGAGCGGAACGCCGCCGTCATCAGCAGGAAGGCGATGGGCGCGTAGTGAATGCCGTCGACCCAGATCATGCCCGCCATCGTGTAGACGTTGATCAACACGAAATCCGTGTCGAACAGTTTCTGAAACACCAGATTGACGATGCCGATTTTCGGGCTGCCCAGCATGATCCAGGAGACGACGAAGAGAATGCCGGGGATGATGAGCGGCACAATCGACAGCGCGTACATGGCCGGCTTGAACGGGGTGTTGGTGCGTTCGTTGATCCACGCGAGCAACGTGCCGACGACCAGCGCCAGCACGGCCGTCCCAAGGGCGAATTGCAGCGAGTTGCCGAACAGCGCGATGTTCTCGCCGCCGGAGAAGGCTTCCACGTAGTTTTCGAGCGTGAAACGCGCGGGGACGCGCGCCGTCTGCGGCGTCAAAAAACTCTGGTAGATCAGGAAGCCGAGCGGCACGAGCGCCAGCCACGCAACCGCGAGCGTCGACAGGCCCATGATCGCCCATTGGGGATCGGCAAGGCGCGAGGCCGCGCTCTGTTTCCCGTCGATGGGTTCGATCTTTTCGATCGCTGTCAAAAATGGCTCCTGCGGCCGCTGCGCGCCTAATGCTTGTGCGAATGGCCGTGATGATGATCGTGATCGTGGCGATGGCCATGATCGTGCTTGTGATCGTCGCCGCGATGGGCGTGATCTTCCTCGACGTGATGAATGCGTTGTTTGGCGCGGGGACCGCGCGGGTCCTCGCTGAACACAAGCGATTTGATGGTGACGGGCACGGTGTAGGAGGGAATGCGCACCTTGCCGAGATCGATGTAGTCGAAATCCATCAGCATCACGCCGTCGATGACGAGGATTTCGCTCGTCACCCCGCAATCCTCGCGCAACACCGCGCCGAGCGTCTGCGCGATGTCGCCGTCGAGCATGACGTAGATCGGCTTTTTCGCGGCGACATGGTCGGCGACGCCGATGGCGATGCCGCGCGCCAGCGCGTGGATGCGCTCATAGGCGGGCGCGCCCTGCCAGTGGAAGGCGAGCGCGATGTCGATGGCGGCGTCCTCGACCTCGAAGGCCTTTCTATGCGCGATGATCGCCTTGCCGAGCGCCTCGTGATCGATATCGTCTCCGAATTCGTAATTGGGCTGCAACACCTGCAGATTGCGGCGCGGCAGCAGGGTGCCGGGATTGGAGATGTAGCTGGTGTTTCCCGAGAGCTGCACGGAATATTCCGACGCGCCGAGCGCGGTGGCGCGGATGCATTCGCGCGCCGGCAGGAACGTCCAGGGCAGCGCGCCCGCGTCGACCTTGCGGCGGATGGCGGCGCCGAGGCGCTTGCCCAGGTCGCCGAAGTCGCGCTCCTCGCGCGCGTAAACATATTCCGCGACGCCGCCTGAAAACATCACGCCGCCGACGTCGCCGAAATCCAGGATGGGATCGGTGAGATAGAGATGTTCGACGTCATGCGCCATGGGGCGGTCCACGAGGCCGCGGATCAGCGTATCCGCCATCTTGTCGGCGACCTTGTCGAGATCGGCCGGCGCGACTTTGTCGCCCAGCTTCCACTCGAAGCCGGCGCGCCGGGCGTGGTGTCTTCCGGCGGGATCGAGGCGGGTGACGCGGAAGTCGGCGTCGACGACCATCAGGCGCCCGCCGACGTGGAAGGCCGCGGTCTGGACGCACTGTCCTTTTTCAACGAGGCCGAGTTTCGTCGTGCCGCCGCCGATATCGATGTTCAGCACGCGCTTGCCGCTGTCGAGCGAGGCTTTTGCGGCGCCCGAACCGTAGGCCGCGAGCATCGATTCCATGTGATGACCGGCGGTGGCGCAGACGAAATCGCCGCCCTGGGACGAGAGCAGCGCCGAGATGCCCTGCGCATTTTCGCGGCGCAGCGCCTCGCCGGTGAGAATCACCGCGCCCGCGTCGATGTCGGCGGCTTTCAGGCCGGCGCCGTCATAGGCGTCCCGCACAATTTTACCCAGCGCGACGTCGTCGATGCGGGTTTCGCTCGCATAAGGCGTGAGGGAGACCGGCGAGAGATAGATCGTGTCCCGGGAGACGACGTAATAGCGGCTGGTCAGGTCCTCGGCGAGGCGGCGCAGGTGGATTTTGGAAAAAATGATCTGGGTGCCGGAGGAGCCAATGTCGATGCCGACGCTGGTGAGTTGCACATTGTCGGCGATCCACAGAGGATTTTCCTCCAGCGGACCGTCGGAATCGTATTCGTCGTGGTCGTGGTCCGCGTCGGCCTCGTGTTCGTGTTTCCAGCCTTTGCCCACCGCGTGATCGGTCATCGAGTGACCGGCGGGTTTTCCATCATCTTCGGCGTTAGCCATTCTTGATCCGTCTCCTGCCGCTGCCAATGCGGCCCCTACGAAAGTAGGTCAGCGCATCGCCCATGTGCGCAGCGGAGTCAATGGGCGCGTTCTGGGGCGGCGCGTTCCGGGGCGGCGCGTTCTGACGCGCGTCCCCGCAGGGAGCGCAGGAGGAAATCCGCCAGAATGAGCGTCTCGACAAAAGGCGCG
>JANYDZ010000347.1 GCA_025363375.1 Hyphomicrobiales bacterium | reverse complement strand
GTGCGCGGCCCCCTCAACATCGCGCGCCCCGTGCAGGGCTGGCCCGTGATTGTGCAGGCGGGCGCCTCCGATCCCGGGCGCCAACTCGCGGCGGAGACGGCGGAGCTTGTGTTTACCTCGCAGCCCAACATCGAGGCGGGGCGCAAGTTCTACGCCGACGTAAAGGCGCGCATGGCGAAGATCGGCCGCAATCCCGCTTTCATGAAAATTCTCCCCGCGTGCCTCGTCGTCGTTGGCGAAACCGTCGAGGACGCCAAACGCAAACGCGCGTTGCTCGACACCTTTGTGCACGAGGACAGCGGCGTCGCTTCTCTGTCCATCGCGCTCGGGCACGATGTATCCGGCTTTGATCTCGATGGGCCGCTGCCGGAGATTCCGGAATCCAACGCCGGCAAGACATCGTGGCTGCGCGTCACCGAAATGGCGCGGCGGGAAAACCTCACCGTGCGCCAGCTCGCCCAACGCGTCGGCGGCCATTCGGGCCTCTCCATGGTCGGCACGCCCCAAACCATCGCCGACACGATGCAGGAATGGCTGGAGACCGAGGGCTCCGACGGGTTCACAATCCAGTTCCCGTATTTGCCCGCGGGCCTCTACGATTTTGTCGATCACGTCGTGCCTGAGCTGCAAAGGCGCGGCATATTCCGCAAGGAATATGAAGGCGCGACCTTGCGCGAGAACCTGGGATTGCCGCGCCCGGAGAACCGGTTTTTCGCGAAAGGCGCGCAAGTGGCCGCGCAGTAGAACGGGTGCTGACCGCTCTCGTGCTTCGAGACGGCGGCTGCGCCGCCTCCTCGGCATGATGGCCTCGCGCACAAAGCGTCTACATCATTTCTTCGCGCCCAGCAGCGCCTTGTCCAGCCGCCCCTGCAATTCCGCCTTCTCCTCCGCCGACCATGCCCGAAAGCCCTCGCCAACGCTCGCGCCCGTCTTGCCGGCGGCGACAAGATCCACCAGCAGCTTCTGCGGTTGGGTGCTGCGATCAAGGTCGTTCAAGATAACCTTGTGAATGTCGAGGGTCAGGTTGAGGCCGACGAGATCGGATTGCTCCAGCGTGCCCATGATGCCAAGCCGCGCGCCGAAGGAATTGCGGATCACGAAATCGACCGTTGCGGCGTCGCAAACGCCATTCTCCACAAGCGCGATCGCCTCGCGTTTCAGCGCGTGTTGCAGCCTGTTGCCGATGAACCCGGGCACGTCGCGCTTGACGTGCACCGGCATTTGTCCGACGCGCGTCATCAGCGCCATCGTGCGCTCAACGGTTGCGGCGCTTGTCGTCGCGGTCTGCACGACCTCCACGAGCCGCACAGCGTAGGGCGGGTTCCAGAAATGGGCGCCGACAACGCGCTCTTGATGCGCCGCGCGCGCGCCAATATCGCCGACGGGAATAACCGACGTATTGGTGGCGAGAATCGTCTCAACCCCGCATGCGGCGCCAAGCCGCTCGAAAATCTCCTGCTTCAGTTCAAGCTTTTCAGGCGCCGCTTCAACGACGAGCGCGCAAGCCGCCAGAGACGCGTCAATTTCCTCGCATGTTGTTACGCGCGCGGCGGCGGAACCATCCTGCCCGCGCGCGCGGCAAATCTCGGCGACGCGCGCGCCAACGCCCGCGCGCGTCGACGCGTTCGGCTCCACGAGCAATACATGGAAACCCTCGGCGGCGAAAATTTGCGCAATCGCGGCGCCCATGCGCCCGCCGCCGACAACGCCGATCTTCTGGCTAGCCGGCTGTGAATCCGCCATCGACATACATCACCTGACCCGTGCAGAAATCCGAAGCCGGCGACAGCAGATAAAGCGCCATGCCCATGAGGTCCTCGACCTCGCCAAGTCTTCCAAGTGGAATCCGCGCCAGCGAGCGCTGCTTTGTCGCCTGCCCAAGTTCGTCGTCGCCGAACATCCACGCGGTGAGCTTGGAGCGGAACACCGTCGGCGCGATCGCGTTGACGGTGATGCCGTGTTTCGCCCACTCTGTGGCGAGCACGCGCGTCAGCGAATCCGTAGCGCCTTTGGAAGCGCAATAGCCGGTGTAACCCGAGATATTGCCGTGGCGCCCGCGCACGCTCGACATCAAGACCACCTTGCCCTTGATTTTCTCCTTGATCCAGTAGGTTCCCACCGCTTTGGCCATGAACCAGATGCCGCGCACATTGGCGTCCATCACCGCCTGCCAGTCGTCAAGCGCGAGTTCGTGAATGAATCCCGCCTTGTTGTAGCCGGAGCCGACCACGAGTTGATCGACGTGACCGAATGCGGCGAGCGCCGCGTCGAGCATCGCCTGCGCGTCTTCGAGTGAATCGGGACGACGTTCGACGACGCAGACCTCTCCGCCAACGGAACGGATTTCCTCGGCGACATCGGCGAGTTCCTTCTTGTTGCCGCCGGCGATGGTGACCTTGCCGCCGAGCGAAGCAAGGGTCAGCGCGGTGGCCCGCCCGAAGGCGCCCGTAGCGCCGGTGACGATGGCTGACTTGCCCTTCACGTTGAAGAGCGAAAGCGGATTGCGGAGCGGTTCGGAAATCATGTGTCCTCGATCATTTGGAAACAACGACCGCCA
>JANYDZ010000305.1 GCA_025363375.1 Hyphomicrobiales bacterium | reverse complement strand
GGCGCGCGCGCGGGCGGCGCACGACGCGATGGCCGCGGCGGCCCGCCCGGGCGTTGCTTGCGCGCGCGTCGCGGAGGCCGCGGAACGCGCGCTGGAAGCCGCGCATCTCGTCGATTCCGCGCGGGGTTATGGTTTTGGCTGCGGCATCGGCTTTGACGCCGAGGAAACGCCGGCGATCGCGCGTGGTTCCCACGACGTCGTTTCGCCGCGCTCGGCTCTGGCGTTGCGCGTCATCGTGCATGAGGACGGCATCGGCGTCGCGCTGGCGGGCACCCTCCATTTGCGCGACGGCGAAGCGACGCGGTTCGGCGGTCCAGGCTTCGCCGAGATCGCCTCGGGCGGCGCGTGATCAGGTTCTGTCGGTTTTCGCGCCGATGTGCTGGTTGAGAAAATCGACCGCGAGCCTCCAGGATTGCGTGGCGGCTTCGCGATGCCATTTTTTGCCGTACGCGTTCAGGAACCCGTGGTCGGCGGTGGGATAGCGGTAAAATACGTGCGGCTTTCCAAGCTTCGTCAGCCGCGCGTCCAGTTCGTCGACGTCCGCGGGCGAGGGATGCGTGTCGAGATCGCCGTAAAAGCCGGAGATCGGCGCCGACACGCGTTGCAGCAAGGCGAAATCGCCGGGGTCGGGCAGGGCGCCGGCGGCTTTGCGAAATACGCCGCCGCCATACCAGATGCAGCCGCATTTCCACAGCTCGGGATTGGCTTCCAGCGCGACGAGGGTTGTGCGCCCGCCCATGCAGGGGCCGAGCACCGCCAGGCGGTTGCGATCGACGTTTGCGTTGGCGATGAGCCAGTCGGCGCCGGCCTTGCAATCCGCGCCCTGTTGTTCGTCGGTGATGTATTCGCGCCTGTCTTCGATCGATACGCCCGGCGGCAGCGCGTGGTAATGATTGGGGGCGATGGCCGCAAAGCCGGCGGCGGCGATCTGATCGCAATGCCATGCGGTGAAATCATCGAGGCCGTCGCGGTGAAAGGTCAGCACCACGCCGCCGCGCGGGCCCTCGCCCGCGGGCAGGGCGACAAGCGCGGTCGTGCGCGCGTCGCCGATTTTGAATTCAATTGTCATGGCCATGTTTGCTGCGCTCCGGTCGCTTCAGGCTAGGCTTTTCATCAGGGAACCCAGATGCGGCATGGGCTCGATCTTGCCGAGCTTGGGTTTCAGCCGTTTCAGCACGCCCCACAAAACCGACTGATTCGAGTTGACGACGGGTTTGCCGAGTTCCTTTTCGATGGCGGCGACGGCTTCGATCTGGGTGGTGGCGGCGCAGGAAAGGAAGATTCCGTCGGCGTCGCCGACATCGTTTTCGCGCGCCACGTCTTGCCAGCGCCGCGGCGTCGCCGCGCCATATTCGGTTGTGGGCAATCCAAGCGCGACGTTTTTCGCCACGCGGACGCCGATCTTGTCGAGATAGAACAGAATTTCGTCGTTGTTGGGGTAGGGCGAAATCACGACGACGGATTTGACGCCGAGTTCCCTAAAGGCCTCGTTGACCATGGCGCTCGTGGAGACGGCGTCGATGTCGGCGGCCTCGCGCATGATTTCGATGATGCGTTTCTCGCCGTCCGGGCCTTCTTTCATGGAAGAGGCGGTGCAATTGTAGACGAGGAGGTCGGGCCGGCATTCCGCCAGCATTTCCGTCGCCAGAATGATCTCATCCCTCAGGACTTCGATGGGGCGGCTCCATTTGCCGGCGATGCGCGCGCGCATGATGTGGACCCCCAGCGTTGCCGGGGCATAGGCGTGGAATTGCTGTTCACACGTGCGGTTGACGGCTGGCACAATGACGCCGACGTGGGCCTTTTGTTCGGTCAGCATGGTGGTCTCCCGCGATGTGTCGGCGCCAATGTAGCGGCAAGCGCGGCGGTGGCAAGGCGTTCGCCGCTCAAACATCGTTAACCATGTGAGGCTAGAACTGCTGTTCATGCGCCCGCTGTCGGGTTGGGGCGCGGAGTCGCCGATGCGGTCCGGAACGCCGAACAAAATGCGATTGATCCGCGCCGCGGCGGGGTTTGCCCTGTTTATGGGCGCTCCCGCCCGCGCGCAAATGAACGACCGCACAATGGACGGTGTCTGGGAGCGCCCGAACGCGGCGCCCGGCGCGCGACGCAACACCAGGGGCGCGGAATATCCGACCGGGGTGATCGGCGGGTTCCTGCCGGGCATTGTGGGCGCCGGCGTCGCGCGGCAAAATTCAGCCGTGCGCAAATATATCGAGGTCGATCCACCGGTGCGCTGCTGGTGGCAGCGCGAGGACGTGTGGAACGGCTACGATTACATCGCCGAGCGGGTAAGGGTGTGTCAGTAGCGCCGCAAAATGAAAAAGGCCCCGTTTACACGGGGCCTTTCGCGGTTTCAGGCGTCGACGCCATGCAGCGTCAATCGTTGGCGTAGATGTTGCGGTCTTTTGTCTCGGGCACGAAGAGCATGCCGACAACGAAGGTCATCAGGGCGATGCAGATCGGATACCAGAGGCCGGAGAAGATATCGCCGGTCGCCGCCACGATGGCAAAGGCGGTGGGCGGCAGGAATCCGCCGAACCAGCCGTTGCCGATGTGATAGGGCAGCGACATGCCGGAATAGCGGATGCGCGTCGGGAACAGCTCGACGAGCATCGCCGCGATCGGACCGTAGACCATCGTCACATAGAGGACGAGGATCGTCAGAATGGCGATCGCCAGCGGCAGATTGATCTTTGCTGGATCGGCTGTCGCGGGATAGCCGGCGGCGCGGATGGCGGCGGTCGCCTCGGTTGTGAAGGCCGTCGTCTTTGCCGCGGCTTCGGCGCCGGCCTTGGCGGCGTCGAATGACCCGACCGTCTTGTCGCCAATCTTGATTTGCGCGAGCGAGCCCGAGGGCGCCGCGACATTGGTGTAGTTGACGGAGTTGCGGGCGAGGAAGGACTTCGCGATATCGCAAGATGTCGTGAAGCTCGAGGTGCCCGTCGGGTTGAACTGGAACGAACATTCGTTCGGGTCCGCGACGACAGTCACCGGCGATTTGGCGATGGCGGCTTCCAGCGCCGGATTCACCGCCGTCGCCAGCGCCTTGAACAGGGGGAAGTATGTCAAGGCGGCAAGCAGGCAACCCGTGAGGATAATCGGCTTGCGGCCGATCTTGTCGGAGAGCCAGCCAAACAAGACGAAGAACGGCGTGCCGATCAGCAGCGAAGTCGCAATGGCGATATTCGCGGTTGTCGGATCCATCTTCATGCTCTGCGTCAGGAAGAAGAGCGCGTAGAACTGGCCTGTGTACCAGACGACGGCCTGACCGGCGGTGCCGCCGAGCAG
>JANYDZ010000273.1 GCA_025363375.1 Hyphomicrobiales bacterium | reverse complement strand
TCCGAAAAATATTGATGCAGCGCCGATGCTTCGCGAATGGAGCCCATGAGCGCCGCGGAACCATCGTGGCCCGCGGCCAGAACGCGCTTCCAGGACTCTTCAACGCCGGCCAGATCGCCCGAAAACGCGCAACACACCGTTCGTTCGAGCGCCACGGACGACGAATCGGAAAGAATCGATTCAACATCTTCAAGCGTTAATTTCTTCATCCCGTGCGCGAAGGTCACGAGCTTGCCAATTTCGCCGCGCGTGCTCAGCCGGTCCGCGCCGATATTTTGCAGGACGGCGTCCCTTGCGTCGGCGTCGATGCCAATGCCGGCGCTCTTTAAAGCGGCGTCGAGCAAGCGAACGAGATCGCCTTCGCTGTCCTGATTGCATTCGATTGACAGCGCGAATTTCTGCCGCTCGCAATATCTGCGAAGGGGCGCGTCTTTTTTAAGCGCCCCAGCCTCAATAACGATCTTCACGTCGCGCCGCGGTTGATCAAACGCCATTTCGAGGCCCGACGAGATGTCGGCGGAACCAGCGTCTATCCAGATGATGCGCGACGCGCCAAACAGACTGACGGTATTGGTCTCATCCAACAACCGCCCGGGATCGGACGCGATGTCGGCCCCCTCCAACCGGGCCAACTGGAAGGGATCGTTGACATCGGCTCCCATTCCCTTCAGCGCGAGGCGCGCTCTCTCGGCGATCAAGCCGTCGTCGACGCCGAACAACAGCACGACCGCGATTTCCGGCGCCGCCTTCGCCAGGAGCAAATCCGCGTCCTCGCTTTTGACGACAACCACGATCTATCCCCGGCTTGCGAAGCTGGCCGCGATACGCGTGCGAATCTGGTCCGCAAGGGTCTTGGCGTCGCGAATCTCCGCGTCGCGCGCGGCGCGAATATTCGCGAAACGCTGACTGCTTCGATCGTAGCTCGCCGCCGTAAAAGCGGTGCCCTCGGCGATGACTTGACCGCCGCCGATCTGGAGCAATGTATAGTCCGCGTCCACCAGGACAGTCCCCGCCGTCGCGCGCCCGGTTATCGTGTCAATCAACGGTGTTTGCACCCTTTCCCGTAAAACCACGGTCAATTTGTATTTAGGCGACGTCTCGGCGCCGCCTCCATTGAAGCTGAAGGCCAACTCGTTCGAAAGATAATGGCCAATTCGATCGCCAATGGGCGCAACCGAAATCGCCGCCATTTCCGCCCGCACGTCGCTCGCGCCGGAAGGCGAATAAAGGGGTTGAAAGCATCCGGACAGCGCCAGAGCGCTCAGCAACACCGACATGCGTTTGTGGATTGGCTTAGATGACGACATTTACGATCCTGTTGGGAACGACGATGATCTTCTTGACCGACTTGCCGTCGAGCGCCGCGTGAACGGCATCCAGAGACAGCGCCTTTGCCTCGACAACTGTCGCCGCGGCATTTCGCGCGATAGTGAAATCAGCGCGTCGTTTGCCATTGAATTGAACGACAATTGTGACCTCGTCGCTGGTCGCGAGTTGCAAGTCCACGCGCGGCCAATCGTTTTCCGCAACCAGATCTGTGTGACCCAGGATCGCCCAGCATTCTTCCGCGAAATGCGGCATGACGGGCGCCACGGCCTGAATCAGAAAATCCGCGGCCTCCTTGAACGCCGCCGCCAGATCAGGGTGAACCGGCGTGGTCGTCACCTCGTCGAGAAGTTCCGCCAATGTATTCGACAGCTTGCGGACTTCCGCGATCGCGGTGTTGAAGCGCAGCCGTTCGATGTTGTCCTGAACCTTCAGGACGCGGCCATGCGCAGCCCGGCGAACGCGCATCGCCAGGTCGGAATTGGCGCCTGGAGAATTGTCGCTTGCGACCGACGCATTTTTCAGAGCGGCGATCAACCGCCACAGCTGTTGCACATAGCGTCCCGCGCCCTGAATGCCTTCTTCGCTCCAGATCACGTCGCGCTCCGGCGGCGAGTCCGACAGCATGAACAGGCGCGCCGTATCCGCGCCATAGGACAGGATGATGTCGTCGGGATCGACAATATTCTTTTTGGATTTTGACATTTTCTCGATGGAGCCGATCATCACTTCCGCGCTCCCGGTGAGCGCGAAGGCTTTGCGCGTCTCCGCCTTTGCTTCGATGCGAACGTCTTTTGGAGTCAGCCATTCTCCATCAGCCGATCTGTATGTTTCATGCACGACCATGCCTTGGGTGAACAGGCCGTCGAACGGCTCGCTTAGACCCAGATGTTTGGTTTTTTGCATGGCGCGGGTAAAAAAGCGTGAATAGAGCAGATGCAAAATCGCGTGTTCTATTCCGCCAATGTACTGATCGACCGGAAGCCAGTAGTTCGCCTCTTCACACGAGGTTGCATCAGCTTCGTTCCAGGGATCCGTGAAGCGCGCGAAGTACCAGGACGAATCGACAAAAGTGTCCATCGTGTCGGTTTCGCGCACAGCGTTCTTTGCGCACTTGGGGCATGCGACATGCTTCCAGGCGGGATGGTTGGCCAGCGGATTTCCGGAAGCTTCAAGATCTACGTCTTCCGGCAGGACGACAGGCAAATCGACCGCTGGAACCGGAACTTCGCCGCAAGAATCGCAATGAATGATAGGGATGGGACATCCCCAGTAGCGTTGGCGCGAGATGCCCCAATCCCGCAATCTGAAATTGACCTGCCGCCTGGCTTGCGGCCGGTCGTCGATCC
>JANYDZ010000244.1 GCA_025363375.1 Hyphomicrobiales bacterium | reverse complement strand
CCCTGACCTCCCTTTGGCGCAAGGACGGGCGGCGCGCGCTCGCCTAGACATCCCCATGGTTTCCGGCGGTTGCCTCCGTTGGAGCGCTCCGGGGGCCGGATGTTCAAGAAAATTCTGATCGCGAACCGCGGCGAAATCGCCTGCCGGGTCATCAAAACCGCAAAACGCATGGGAATCGCGACGGTCGCCGTCTATTCGGACGCCGACCGCGACGCCCTGCATGTGGAGATGGCGGACGAGGCGATCCATATCGGGCCGCCGCCAGCGGCGGACTCCTATCTGCAAATGGAAAAGATCATCGCCGCCTGCACGGCCAGCGGCGCGCAGGCCGTGCATCCAGGATACGGCTTTCTGTCCGAGCGCGCGGCTTTCGCGACGGCTTTGGCCGAGGCGGGGATCGTCTTCATCGGCCCCAATCCGCGCGCCATCGCCGCCATGGGCGACAAGATCGAGTCGAAGAAATTCGCCAACGCCGCGAAGGTTTCGACGGTGCCCGGCTATCTCGGAATTATCGAAAACGCCGAACACGCGATGAGGATAGCCGACGAGATCGGCTATCCCGTGATGTTGAAGGCCTCCGCCGGCGGCGGCGGCAAGGGCATGCGCGTCGCCCATTCGCGCGACGAGGTCGCCGACGGTTTTGCGCGGGCGCGCTCGGAGGCGCAATCGAGCTTTGGCGACGACCGGGTGTTTGTTGAAAAGTTCATCGTCAATCCCCGCCACATCGAAATTCAGGTGCTGGGCGACAAGCATGGCAACATCATCTATCTCGGCGAGCGCGAATGTTCGATCCAGCGCCGCCACCAGAAGGTGATCGAGGAGGCGCCGTCGCCCTTGCTGGACGCGGCGACAAGGCAGAAAATGGGCGAGCAGGCGGTGGCGCTGGCGCGGGCCGTCAATTACGACAGCGCCGGCACGGTGGAGTTCGTGGCCGGGCAGGACCGCAGCTTTTTCTTTCTCGAGATGAACACGCGGCTGCAGGTGGAGCATCCCGTTACCGAACTCGTCACCGGCGTCGATCTCGTGGAGCAGATGATCCGCGTCGCCGCTGGCGAGACGCTCGGGTTGAAGCAGAGCGACGTGAAGCTGAAGGGATGGGCGGTCGAGAGCCGCATTTACGCCGAAGACCCGACACGCAACTTTCTGCCCTCGACGGGCAGGCTTGTCGCCTATCGTCCGCCGATGGAGGGACATCGGGACGGGGTTAGCGTGCGCAACGACACGGGCGTCTTCGAGGGCGGCGAAATCTCCATCCATTACGATCCCATGGTGGCGAAACTGGTGACGCACGCGGGCGACCGCGCCGGCGCGATCGAGGCGCAGGCGCGCGCGCTCGATGAATTCGTCATCGATGGAATCCGTCACAACATTCCGTTTTTGTCCGCGCTTATGGGGCATGAACGCTGGAAGGCCGGACGGCTTTCGACGGGGTTTATCGCGGAAGAATATCCACAGGGGTTCGCGCCGCTCAAGGCGGAGGGCGAGATGGCGCATATTCTCGCCGCGATCGCCGCCTCCATCGATCACGTCATGAACGAGCGCAAGCGTCGGATCAGCGGGCAATTGAAGACGCAACGCCCGGTGGTGTTCCAGCGCGAACGCGCGGTGATGCTGGAGCGCGCGCGCCACGACATCACAATCGACGAAGCCGACGGCGCGCTGCTGGTGCGCTTTGCAGACGACAGCGGCCACGCGCATCATCTCGCGTCCGACTGGGTTCCCGGCCAGCTTTTGTGGCGCGGCGCGATCGACGGCGAGAGCGTCGCGGCGCAGGCGCGGCCGTTGCTGAACGGGGTGCTGCTGGCGCACCGTGGAATCAGCGTTGCCGCGCGCGTTTACACGCGGCGCGAGGCCGATCTGGCGGCGCTGATGCCGGTGAAGAAGGCGGCGGATACATCGAAAGCGCTGCTGTGTCCGATGCCGGGGCTGGTGAAGGCGGTCTATGTCGCCGTTGGACAACAGGTGAAAGTCGGCGAACCCCTGTGCATGGTGGAAGCCATGAAGATGGAGAACGTTCTGCGCGCCGAACGCGACGCCGTGGTGAAGCGCGTGCTGGCGAAAGAAGGGGATTCGCTGGCGGTGGACGCGACGATCATGGAGTTTGGCTGAGCGCGCGGAACGCGGGGCGTTTGCCATGGATGCAAAGGCGAACATCTGGCGCGGGCGCGGCTGTCTGGCCGCCGCCATGGCGCTGGTGGGCTCGACCGTCGCGGCGAGCGCGCTGGCGTCGAAGCTCGATCCTTTCGCGGCGTCGTTGCTGCGCTTCGGCGTGGCCGCGCCCGTTCTGCTGGCGATCTGTGTTTGGCGCGGCGAACGCCCGCCCAAACTGGCGCGTTCCGATTGGGCGGTGCTGATCTTTCAGTCGGCGGCGGGCAGCCTCGGCTACACGCTCGCGCTGGTGACGGGGATGCGTTACGCGAGCGCGGCGGACGCGTCCGTCGTCACGGGCCTCATGCCGATTGCGACGGGCGCCATCGCGGTGCTGGCGCTGGGCGAGCGGCCGCGCGCGCGGCTGATTTTCGCGATTGTTCTGGCGACCGCCGGCGCGGTTCTGGTCGCGCTCGGCACGTCCGAGGGGGCGGGGGAGCTGCGGTTGCTCGGGCTCTTTCTGGTGTTTCTCGCGGTCGTCGGCGAAGCGTTTTTCGCGCTGCTCAACAAGCGCATTGCGACCCCGATCGAGCCGATCGTGGTCGCGACCCTGATGGCGCTGATCGCGCTGGCGCTGTCGGCGCCGCTGGGCGTGCTCGCGGTCATTCGCGACCCCGAAATGTTCGCCGACGTTCGCGCCTCCGGGGCGATGATTTACTATGGCCTTGGGCCGACGGTGATGGGCTTCTGGCTGTGGTACGCGGGCGCGTCGCTGACGAAGGGCGCGGAAGCGGCCGCTTTTACGGCGGTGGCGCCGATTACGGCCATGTTGCTCTCCGTGTTTGCGCTGGGCGAGGCCATGCAGTGGCGGCATGTCG
>JANYDZ010000214.1 GCA_025363375.1 Hyphomicrobiales bacterium | reverse complement strand
GCGCGGCGCAATACGCGCCAGTGGAAAAAGCCGAAGCCGAAATCCCCGGCAAACCGCTGAAGCCGGAAGCGCCGGCGGCACTGACCAAAATGCCGTCGGCTTCCCAGGCCGCCTCCTTGCCCACAGAAACCCGTCGTCCTGGCCGCCCGCGCAAGAACGCGACGGCACCCGGGTGCGAGATGACGCAATTCACGCTCCGCCTGCCACGCGAGCTGCGTGACGGGCTAGTCATTTTCGCGCGGCAGTCGCGCACGAGCGCCGCAGACCTAATCATCAAAATGATTGAAGGCAAATTGCGCGAGGACGAAGGCGGCGCGTGATTGCCACCTTCAGGTGCTGACGCTGTTGCGTGGACGGTGTGGCTTTCACCACAGAGCCGGCTCGGGGAAAAAGCCAGCCCCGGGGGGTCTGAACGGTTTCCGGCGAAAGATAAGTGGTGCGTCAACGACGGCGTAAAAATGTGCCAGATTTCGGCATCAAAGCGCGCCAATCTACTTGAGAAAAAAGAGCCGCGAGAGCCCTGGGTTGCTTTCTTCCGCCGCGCGCCTCAACGAGCGCGGCGACGATTTATTGTTTGGGGTATTCGCCTCGTCGAGCCCGCCCGCCTTGATCAGATCCAGGTACAGCGGATGCCCCGCAATTGGCGACGGTTCCTACATTTCCAGGTGGCCGTCCAGACTACAGGGAACTTTCCATTCGCAATGGCAAGTTAGCAGAGGTTCATTGCGAGGTTGTCAGGTGCCATTTTGGACCCCTTGTTTTTTCCCCGCCTTCAGCATGCCTGATGTTCGGCGCGGCGCTTTGACCGCCAGTCGCCGTGCTTCTTTTTCCCCCGATGGCAACCCCGCATTTGACGCTTTCGCAACGGTTCCGACCGACTTGAAGGTCAGTTCGATTTTCACGCGAGGCCCCGAGGCTTTTTTCCCCGGAATGGGCGGCGGCGCGGCGACGCCTCCCGGCCACTTCGCCGCCGTTGTTTTCGCCTTCGATTGCCTTTTATTAGCGACGGATTTTTCCGGCACGGGAACGGAGCCGGCCGTCCGCGCCCTTGTATTCGTTTTTGTCGTCGGGATAGAAGCCGTCGGCTCCATCTCGATCCCGAACAACGCTGCGACATCGTCGTCGGCCAGCACGCGTTCGCTCGCGTTGGCCGCTTGCGTCATTGGCAGGTTCGCGCCGACGTCGGCGATCATGTCCGCGCGGTCGACGCCGCGCAGGGTGAACAGCAGGTCCGGCGCATGATCGAGTCGCGCGCCCGCGCCATACATGACGGCGGCCACGTGTTTGCACATGCGCGCGCCGTCGGGGCACGAACATGCCATTTTGATCTCTGTGGGCGTCGGGAAAAGCCCGTCGCCTTGCCGGCAGACGCGCTCCATCACGTTCTTCGACAGCTTGCCCTGCAACAATTCGACGAGCGAGGCGACGGAGCCGCGGCAATCCCCGCAAATGCCTTTCCAGCTTTTCGGCTCGACCGTGCCGATTTCGATTCTGACCTTGTAGATTTCAGAGCCGCTGACCATCGCGCGGACCGTGCCGCGTTCGATCTGCAGATCGACGACCGAGCCGTTGCGCACATAGGTCCTGCCGCGCGGCAGGCGGTTCTCGTAGTCGGAGTAGCGCTCCAGGTTTTCGCACCACGCCTTGCCCCAGAAATTGCGCGCGATCATTCGACCCTCGATAACCACGGGCGAGATTTTCTGGCCCTTCTTCTCGAGCTTTTTCATTTCCCGCGCCGCTTTCTCGCGGCGTTGGGCGACGGGCACGTAGGGAGCGTAGCCGTAAAATCTCATGAATTGGCGCCTTCCATCATGGCGGCGTCAAGATCGAGCGCGACGAGCGACAGCAATTCGCGGTCGCTCATTTGCGTGAGATTGATCTCGCCGCCCGCGCTCAGAAAATCCTCCGCCAGTTTGCGCTTTGATTCGATCAACAGATCGATTCTCTCCTCAATCGTGCCACAACACACGAATTTGTGCACGAGCACGTTGCGCTTCTGCCCGATGCGAAAGGCGCGATCCGTCGCCTGGTTCTCCACCGCCGGATTCCACCAACGGTCGAAATGCACCACGTGCGAGGCGGCGGTGAGATTGAGGCCCGCCCCGCCCGCCTTGATCGACAGAATGAAATAGGGCGCGCGCTCGTCGTCCTGAAACTGTTTCACCAGCTCCTTGCGCTTCGCCACCGGCGTGCCGCCATGCAGAATCAAGCCGGGGCGGCCGAACGCCGCGCCGAGCAGTTTTTCAATGGGCGGAATGATCTCCTTGAACTGGGTGAAGACCAGCAGCTTTTCCTGACGGCTGGCGACCGTCTCGGCGATTTCGCGCAGCCGCGCGAATTTGCCGCTGTCTGCCTCATCGTAAGCGCCGTCGCCCATCCATTGCGCGGGATGATTGCAAATCTGCTTGAGACGCATGAGCATCGACAAAACGAGGCCGCGCCGCGCGATTCCGTCGCCGGTGTCCTTCAGGCGCTCTTCGAGCTCGGCGACCGCGCCTGCATAGAGCCCCGCCTGTTTGCGCGAAAGATGGCAGAAGGCCTTGACCTCCGTCTTGTCGGGGAGGTCGGCGATAATGCTCTTGTCCGTTTTCATCCGGCGCAGGATGTAGGGCTGCACCAGCTTGCGCAGCGGCGCGTAGGACACATGCGGCCGGGAGGCCAGCTGCTTGACGAAATTCGCGAAGGCTTTCGAAGATCCCAGCAGGCCCGGATTGACGAAATCAAAGATCGACCAGAGATCGCGCAGATTGTTCTCAATCGGCGTGCCCGTGAGGACGATGCGCCCCTTCGCCTTCAGGAGCTTGACGGCGCGCGTCTGTTTGGCGTTGGGGTTCTTGATGACCTGCGCCTCGTCCAGAACCACGAGGCGCCATTGCGTATCCTCGATCCACTTCAGGCGTAAAAGGGTCGCGTAGCTCGTCACGACGAGATCGACGCCCTCGAGCGCCATGCCGGTCATCCCCTGCAATTCCGCCGCGGGAAGGAACGAGGGATGGGCGATCAGGATTTTAAGTCCGGGCGTAAAACGTTCAGCCTCCGCCGCCCAATTGCCGAGCAACGACGCCGGCGCCACCAGCAGGCTCGGCGTTTTCCGCGCCTCCTTTTTGGACGAAGGATCAAGTGTCGTCAGCAGGGCCAGAACCTGAATGGTTTTGCCCAGCCCCATGTCATCGGCAAGACATGCGCCCAGCCCCAGCTGCGTGAGCAGGTGAAGCCAGCGCAAGCCGGTTTGCTGATAGGGCCGCAACGTCGCCTTCAGTCCCGCGCCAGGGTCGATGTGCGCGAGGCCTTCGGGACTTCGGCACCCCTCAAGCGCCCGCGCCAGCCAGTCTCCAGCGGTGACGTGCGCCCATTGAGCCGTGGGCGCGGCGCTTGCGGGCGCGCCAATGTCGGCCCCCGCCAGCAGTCGCATGGCCTCGGGGAAGGGCAGTCCTTCTTTCTCGGCGAGTCGCTCGACCGCCTGAAACCTGTCGAGGGCGGCTTGCAGTTTCTCGGAATCGACCTCGACCCATTTACCACGCAGCAACGCGAGGCCGTGGGTTGACGACAGCAGTTCATTGATTTCAGCGACGGTCAGTCGCTCGCCGTCGAGACTGACGCTCACCTGAAAATCCAGCATGGCGTCCGCGCCGAGAAGCGAAGGAGACGTGGACCCGACGCTTGCCTCGACGGACGCCCGACTCGGTCGGTTCGCCCGCCAGTTGGCGGGCATGCGAATGACGAGACCGGCGCGCTCCATCGCCTCGCAATCGTGGAGAAAGCGCACGGCGTCCCGCGGCGTCCATTTCAGAGGATGAAAGATTTCGCCGGCGTCGACGATTGATTTCAGCCACGCGCAGGCCTCGCTGGCCTGCTGCACGGGAGCCAGCAATTGCAAAAGCTTCGCTTTGTCGCCCGCGCCGGAAAATTCGCGCAAAGCCTGTCCGAGCGGCTGGTGCCGCAGGGCCCCGTTCGCCGCAAGGCCGGACGTATAGGTCGCCATGAAGGCGAAGGGAAAATCCGCGTCGCGGCGATTTTCCGCGAGATTGAAATGCACGCGCCCCACGAGACGCCAGCGACTGTCGAGGCTTTTCAAAAAATCCTGAAGGGCAAGCTTGCTGTCCGCAAGTTCGAGTTCGAGAGCGATCTGCATCCCTTGCCAGAGCGTTGCCAGGGACTCCGGGCGCAAATATTCGCCGCCCTGCATCGGCGGCGCGTCATCGATCAGCGCGGAAAAATCGCTCGCGGACGGAGCCGTCTTGGCGCGCCTTTCGGCGGCGCCCGCGTTCTCGCCAAGGGCGCACTGTGCCGCGACAAAGCGCATGGCAAAATCCCGCCACCAGGAAAAGTCCGGCGGCAGAGCGCCGCCCGTCTCGCTCGCGCCAAGTTGCAGAAGCCCGTGACCGGGCCCGCGCGCAAAATGGCTCTCCAGCCGTTCGGCGAGCGCCTGATCAAGCGCGAACTCCCCTTCGGCCCGTTCAAGCCGAAGCGAACCGTTCGGCGTGACGACGGGAACAGGCGTAAGGGGCATCCTTCAGGTCTCGTTGCCGTGCAGCCCAAGCGCTTCTGGACCCTCGCCTTCCGCCTAGCACGAAACAGCCTCCACGGGTCGGATCTTGTCCAGCAAATCCACAGCTTCAAGCAAAGCGCGAGCCTTCGATCGCGATCAAACGATAGCCCACGCCCTGTACCGCCCCCGCCCGGTCATCTCGCGCAATCCCAACTCGGCGACCATGTCCTGCGCGGCGCGGTGAGATACATTGAGACTTTTTGAAATCATGCCGGCTGAAAGTATCGGCGTCGCCATGATAAGATCAACAAGCGCCGGCAGGCTCGAATTCGACCGCCGTCCCACAAGTTTGCGCTCTAGCTGACGGCGCGCGATGAGCCAGCGGTCGTGATCTTTCATGCCGGCTTCGGCCGTGGAACCGATGGCGTCAATGTACATTTGTAGTTTCGCGTCCACGCCAAGATCGTGTCTGCGATCTCGCGGCAGGGCGCGCAAGCCAATGTTCAGGCAGGGCAG
>JANYDZ010000169.1 GCA_025363375.1 Hyphomicrobiales bacterium | reverse complement strand
CGGTTTGAGTAGCGGAAATCGAATTCGTTCAGATAGCGCTGCAAATGCTGTTCTCCGCAGTGCTGATAGACGCCCTTCATGCCGCGTTTGAAGATACCGAAAAAGCCTTCAACCGTGTTCGTGGTCGTCGTCCGGTCGCCATCCTTGCGGGAATATTCCTCGTTGCCGTGATTGACCGCCTTGTGGTCCGCGAAGTTTTTTCCGATCTTTTTATAGTGCTGCGCCTCGTCCGTGTTGAGAACGCTATCGAGCACGACATGCTTGCCGATGATGGTTTTCAGCGTCTGCTGCGTCAGGTCGTCGACCTTCACGGAAACAGCGCGACCGCCCCGCTCGACCATGGTGAGAACCTTGCTCTTGGTCGCGGTGCCGCGCTTCATCTGCCAGCCCTTGCCGTTGACGAAAACGGACTCCGGCTTGTTGAAAAAGGTTTCGTCCACTTCAACGGTCACGTCTTTGCCGCCAAGGGGCTCCGGATCGTTATCGAACATAGCCTCGCGGATGCGGTGCGCCATGAACCACGCGGTACGGTAGGAGCCGAGGCCAAGGTTTCGCATCAACTGGTGAGCGGAAATTCCCTTTTTGCTCGACGCCATGAAGTGAAAGCCAAGCGCCCATTTGTGCATGGGGATATGGCTCGATTCCATGACAGTTCCGAGCATGGCGGAGAACTGCTTTTCGCAAGAGCGGCATTTCCACAACCCGGCGCGGTGAGCGTCGCCCTGCAATTCCGTGGCGTCATTCATCACGCCGCAATGAGGGCAAGTCGGGCCTTCGGGCCAGCGGATAGCCTCAAAGTGTTTCCGGGCGGCGTTCTCGTTGGTAAAAATGGGGTTGGTGAGATCGACGGACATAGCTAGCTCCTATGTCTCGAACAATGCCGGAACGGGAACGGTTTGTCAAGTGCATAATTCCCCAAAAAATCTACAAAACATGGTAAATGCGCGTTCACAAACCCAGATTGCCGCCGCCATTGACGTTGACGATCTCGCCATCGACGTAGCCGGCCGCGTCGGAGATCAGGAACAAGGCAACGGACGCGATTTCGCCCGCTTCTCCCATGCGACCCGCGAGGGTCTTGGACCCGGCGTTGCGTATCGCCGTCTCGCTATAGTCGGCGGTCATTGCGGTGCGCGTCGATCCGGGGCTGACGGCGTTGACACGAATGTTGAGAGGCGCCAGCGAACGAGCGAGTCCCCGTGTCACTCCGATAATAGCGGCTTTGGAAGCGATGTAGGCGATTCCGCCGCGCCCGTCGCCGCCAAGTCCAGACACTGCGATGGAGCCGGACATGGCCAGGCAGATGGCGCCTCCGCCGGTCTTTTCCATGGCGAGGGCGGCGGCCTGGCTCATATTGAAGGCGCCGGTCACATTTACGGCAAGCACCTGATTCATGTGCGCGGCGTCGATCTCTCGCCAGGTTTTCGTCGAGTGAACGGCGGCCATGTGAATGAGCGCGTCGAGACGGCCAAACCGCTTGACGCAGGTTGCGACGGCGTCGGCGCACTGGGCCGCGTCCGAAACGTCGGCGCGCGCTTCAATGTAGTTTAAAGGGGCTGTTTTGATCGGCGGAGCAGGGCCGATATCGACTCCGCAGACATTGTGGCCTTGCCCAAGCAACATCTCGGCGCAGGCAAAACCGATGCCGCTTGCGGCGCCGGTGACGAGAACTGTTCTGGCGGCGGCTGTCATTTGTTCCTCCCGGCTTTGCGCCGCGAGGAAGTCAATTTGATTGCGAGCCGGGATGCAAGTCGTCTCGACTGGAAATGTCGTCTCGATTGGAAATGCCGTCTCGATTGAAAACAGCGAGACGGCGGATCATCTCAATGGGCGCGGCGCAGACCAAGCGGATTGGCGGGCGCGGGCTCCGCCGGTTTCGCCGTTTCGATGGGTTTGCGCTCGATGCTGCCAACGGGCGTGTAATCGGCGGTCGGACGCCCCGCCATGACGGGCGCGTTTGTTTGCGCCGTCATTGTGGTGGCGGGGGACGTGTCATTGAACGCGTATGACATGATCGCGGGTTGAGCGAGGCCGACGCCGGTGAGGCCTACGAATCCGGCAAACAGCGTGCGCTCGACGGTCAGTTTGGGCTTCTTCTTCGGCTCGACAAACAGTGGGCGGTATTTGCGAAGTGTTGACACGGCGCTGGCCTCCTTGACGCTGGATATCCTGCCCCGCGCATGGTCAACGGAATCTTTACGCGTTCATTCAAATTGTAATCATGGTTGACGCCGGGTAATACTTGCGCTCAGGCTTGACCTACGTTGGCTTTCACCGCTTCCACCAATTGTTTCAGCGTGAAGGGTTTCGGCAGAAAGCCGAAGTCCTCTCCGGCGGGCAGGTTCTTCGCGAAGGCGTCCTCGGCATAGCCGGAGACAAAGATCACTTTGCATTTGATGCCGCGTTTGCGCAATTCGCCAAACATCGTGGGGCCGTCCATTTCGGGCATGACGACGTCGGAGACAATGAGGTCGATCTTGCCGTTGACGGATTCGACGACTTCAAGAGCCTCGACGCCGGAACCGGCCTCCAGCACGGTGTAGCCGCGCGATGAAAGGGCGCGGGCGCCAAAAGCGCGTACGGCCTCTTCGTCTTCGACAATGAGAATCGTGCCGTGCCCGGTGAGATCGGCGGCGGGCGCCTTGACCTCTTCTTTTTTCACTTCGATTTCGCCGGCTTCGGGAATATGGCGCGGTACAAAAATGCGGAACGTCGTACCCTTGCCGACGGTGGAATCGCAGAACACCCAGCCGCCGGTTTGCTTGACGATGCCGTAGACCATGGAGAGACCGAGGCCAGTGCCCTTGCCGACTTCTTTGGTGGTGAAGAAAGGTTCGAAGATTTTTTCCTTCACATCGTCGGGTATGCCGTGGCCGGTGTCTTCGACCTCGATGACGAC
>JANYDZ010000010.1 GCA_025363375.1 Hyphomicrobiales bacterium | reverse complement strand
ATCTGGACGGCGTGTCAATCCTGCTCATCGAGCACGACATGTCCGTGGTGATGGAAATTTCAGATCACGTGGTCGTCCTCGATTACGGACGCAAGATTTCCGACGGCGCGCCGCGCGACGTGCGCAACGATCCCAGGGTCGTCGCCGCCAATCTCGGCGTCGACGACGAGGCGGAAGTCGCGCAGGCGGAAGCCGAGATCGCCCGGCTTGAATCGGCAATGCCGGGAGGCGCGCCTTGAGCGGCAAGCTTCTTCTGACCACGCGCGGCGTCGAGACCTATTACGGCAAGATCATCGCGCTCAAAGGCGTCGATATCGACGTCAACGAGGGAGAGATCGTCGCGCTGATCGGCGCCAACGGCGCGGGCAAATCGACGCTGATGATGAGTATTTTCGGCAATCCGCGCGCCCGCAAAGGCGAAATCGTCTTCGACGGCCGCGACATCACGCAAATGCCGACGCATGAAATCGCGCGTTTGGGCATCGCGCAATCGCCGGAGGGGCGGCGCATTTTTCCGCGCATGAGCGTGCGCGAAAACCTGCAGATGGGCGCCTCCATCGAAGGCGGCAAACATTTCACGCGGGATCTCGAGCGGGTCTTCGCGATCTTCCCGCGCCTGAAGGAGCGCGAAAGCCAGCGCGGCGGCACGCTCTCGGGCGGCGAGCAACAGATGCTCGCCAACGCCCGCGCGCTGATGAGCCGTCCGCGCCTGCTGTTGCTCGACGAGCCCTCGCTCGGTCTGGCGCCGCTCATCGTCAGGCTCATATTCGACACCATCCGCGAGTTGAACAAATCCGAGGGACTGACCGTCTTTCTCGTCGAGCAGAACGCCTTTCACGCGCTCAAACTGGCCGACCGCGCCTACGTCCTCGTCAATGGCGCCGTCACCATGTCCGGCACCGGCCGCGAATTGCTGGCCCGCCCCGAAGTGCGCGCCGCCTATCTCGAAGGAGGCCATTGAGTGGAGCTTCCTTCGCTGCTCACGAACTTTTCGCGCGATACATTCACATGGCTCGCCGTGACGGTTTTGCTCGGCGGCGCGGCGGCCGTCGCGACGGGCAGGGCGCTGGCGCAGGCCTGGCTCGGACGCGGGCGCGCCATCGTTTACGCGGCGGTTCTGGCGGCGGCGGCGGGCTTTCTGAGTTACGCTCTGTTTGAAGTTTCCGCCATTCCCATGCAGGACATCGCCAGCGCCGCGCTGGAGCGCAATTTTCCGGCGCTTGCCTCGCTTCTTTCGGTCTGGGCCGCGACTTTCGTCATTCTCGCGCTGTTCGCCGCCGCGGGATGGCGGATAACCCGCAATCGCATGATGAGCGCGCAATATGGATTTCGCGACGCTCCGCCCGCGCTGAAAACTTTGGCGCCCGAAGCCGATTTACAGGCGTGACACCCAGGCGAAAACCGGTCATTCTAATATGTGACGGCGTGTCGCCGCCAGCGCGGGAGATTCGGCCCGCGCGGGATTTCAGGGGAGATGATCATGAACAAAATCTGGATTTCGGGCCTCGCCCTCGCCGCGGGCATTGGCCTCGCCGGCATGGCCCAGGCGCAGGTGAAAATCGGCATGGCCGGCCCCATCACGGGCCCCAGCGCCTCCACCGGGGCGCAGATGAAGAACGGCACCGAGCAGGCGGTTGAGGACATCAACGCCGGCGGCGGCATTCTGGGCCAGAAAATCACCATCGTCGTCGGCGACGACGCCTCCGACCCCAAACAGGGCGTTTCCGTCGCCAACAAATTCGTCGGCGAAGGCGTGAAATTCGTCATGGGCGACTACAATTCGGGCGTGTCGATCCCGTCATCCGAAGTCTATATGGAAAACGGGGTCTTGCAGATCACGCCCGCCTCCACCAATCCCAAATTCACCGACCGCAAGATGTGGAACGTGTTCCGCACCTGCGGCCGCGACGATCAGCAGGGCGCCGTCGCCGCCGCGCATCTGGCCGCCAAACACGCGGGCAAGAAGATCGCCATCGTCCACGACAAGACCACCTATGGCAAAGGCCTCGCCGACGAGACGAAAAAGGGCCTCAACGCCAAGAAAATCAAAGAGGTCCTCTACGACGGCATCAATGTCGGCGAGAAGGATCTCGCGGCCGTCGTCACCAAGATCAAGCAGTCGGGCGCGGACATCGTCTTCTTTGGCGGCCTCTACACGGAGGGCGGGTTGCTCGTGCGCCAGATGCGCGACGCCGGCGTCAAGGCTGTCGTCATGGGCGGCGACGGCCTGTTCGATCCGGAATTCTTCTCCGTCGGCGCGGCTGGCGTCGAGGGTTCGCTCGTCACCTTCGGCCCCAACCCCGTCAAGAATCCCGCCGCTGCTGCCGTGGTGAAAAGGCTCACCGACAAGAAGGTCGGCGCCGAATCCTACACGCTCTACAGCTACGCCGCGATCCAGGTGATCAAACAGGCGGCGGAAAAGGCCAAGTCGCTGGAGCCCAAAAAGGTCGCCGAAGCCATGCATTCCGGCATGGTCTTCGACACGGTCATCGGAAAATTCTCGTATGACACGAAGGGCGACCGCAAGGACGCCGATTATGTCGTCTATGTCGTCAAGAAGGCGGCGGACGGCAAGATGAGCTTTGAGCAGATGTAAGGATGATCAAGGCCCTTCTCCCCGTTCGATACGGGGAGAAGGCGCCCCGAAGGGGCGGATAAGGGGCAGCGCCAATGCGGCGTGCTATTGTTCCACGCTATCGTTCCACGGCGAGCAGGCGACAGAAACAGCGGTTTCCTGACCACGACCGCGAGCGGGAAATCACCCGGCGACGTCAGTTGCCCGCGCGCCGCCAGCGCGGTCAAACTCGAAAGGCGATTGCGGGCGACGTTGCAAAACATAAACACAGGCATAGGTTGCGTCCGGGCGGCGACCGCAAAACGCCGTCGTTCCTTGCAAATGACAAATCTAAGTCAGCTACCCCCACAACGCTCCCGTCGCCCTTCTCGCGCCCTCGACCAGCGCCTCGAATTTCGCCCACACGATTTCCGGCTCGATCTCCGGCGGCTGGCCCGGAAACAGCGTTGACGCGAAGCCGCAATCGCTGCTCGCCATGACATTCTCGCGGCCGACGATCTGCGCCACTTTCACAATGCGTTCGGCGACGAGATCGGGATGTTCCACAATCACCGACGCGTGGGTGATGCAGCCGGGAATGAGCATCTTGCCCGCGGGCAGCTTCACGCTTTCCCACACGCGCCATTCGTGCTCGTGACGCGGGTTCGCCATTTCGAATGAATAATATCCAGCCTTGATGGCTACGATGAGATCGGCGAGGTCTTTCATCTCCATGTCGCTGGTGCGCGGGCCCATGTTGATGCCGTAGCAGGTGTGATGACGAACCCGTTCGGGGGCAATATTGCGCAGGGCGTGATTGAGCGCCTCGATGCGCTTGGCGGCCCAGACCCGCGCCGCTTTCACGGCGTCGTCCGGCGTCAGCATGTAGTGCATGGCGAGACGGGGATCGTCGATCTGCACGCAGAATCCGGCGGCGACAATCGCCTCGTATTCCGTTCGCATGGCTTCCGCCACCGCGTGTACATGCTCTTCGTCGTTTTTGTAGAAGCGGTTCTCCATCAACCCCGCGCAACTCGACGGAGACACCGAAGGCACGAAGACATCGACGGGATCGCGCCCGTTGAGCGCGGCCTTGAGATTGTCGAGATCCTGCTTCAACGGCTCGTGGCCGATATAGGCGATCGGCGATGTGCAAGCCCATTTCTGCCGCGCCGAACCCGAATGCACGCCGCCCTTGTAAAACGCCGGAAACGCCGTGTTCTCGCGCGTCGTCCGCTCGCCCGGCGGCGGAATGACCGCGGTCATGCCGGCGAGCCGGTCGGTCGCGTAGTTCTGAAAGCTCGTTTTCGATTGCTCGCCGTCGCTTACGATGTCGAGGCCGAGATCGATCTGGGTCTTGACGATGCCCGCGACGGCCAATGTCGTCTGCTTCGAGAGTTCGTCCGCGTCGTAGTGCTGCTTCGTCATGCGCGCGAAGAGCAGCGCGGAGAGCGCGTCGGGCCGCGGCAGGCTGCCGGTGTGGGTGGTGAGAAT
>JANYDZ010000031.1 GCA_025363375.1 Hyphomicrobiales bacterium | reverse complement strand
AACGCCGCAGCGCCGATTTAGCTCAGTCCGGTAGAGCAACCGCTTCGTAAGCGGTAGGTCATCAGTTCGAATCTGATAATCGGCACCACGCGCCATCAGTTAACCGATAATTTCAGGAAAGACGCCAAAAGCGCGTTTTTCCGGGCGGTGTCTCGCAACCCGTTTTGCCCGCGGAATCTGGATATGGCCCGAACCGGCCTTCGCGCGCGATTGCCGATACGCCTGTGCCGCCGATGCTTGCGCGCATGAGAGCAAAGCGCCGGGCGTCATCGCAGCGACAGCTTGACGCGAAGCCTGGAATAGGGGCTAGAAGCCGCATGGAACGTCAGCAAAATGCCTTGCGCGCGCCGGCGGCGCGAACAGCGTCGAATTCAAAACGCGCGTCCGCCGGCAAAGCGAAAAGCGCGATGCCGCGCACGCGCGACGCCCAGGCGACGCGGCGCGATATATTGAACGTGTCGGTCGAAGAATTCGCCGAGAAAGGCCTGAGCGGCGCGCGGATCGATGAAATCGCCGCGCGGACCAACACCAGCAAGCGGATGATCTATTATTATTTTGGCAACAAGGAAGGGCTCTATATCGCGGTTCTGGAGCTTGTGTACGAGATACAACGCGGCCTTGAATCCAATTTCGACTATAGTCAATTGCCGCCCGAAGCCGCGATGCGAAAACTTGTTGGCCACTCGTTCGATCATCACTTGAATTCGCCGAATTTTATTCGCATCGTCATGGATGAGAACCTGCACCGCGCGAGGCATGTGAAGCAATCGCGCAAGATACGCGCGCTGAATGTCTCAATCATCGACATGTTGCGCGAGATCGTCGCGCGCGGGGCGCGCGAAGGCGTGTTCCGGAGCGACATCGACATCGTCGATCTGCATCTCACCATCAGCGCCCTGTGCTTTCATTATATCGGCAACAGACACACATTCAGTTCGATTTTCCCGATCGACATGACCGCGCCAGCGGCGATCGCGCGCCGCCGCGAAATCATTATTCAAGCTGTTGTCGATTCCCTGCTGACCAGGCCGTAAAATCCGCGACAGCTCGTCTTGACACCAATGAACCATTTCGTTAATTGGCCAATCAAGAATAAGCCGCGCGATCACGGCCGCTTTGGCGCGCCGTCGGGAGGACTCCATGAATTACATGAGAACGATGATGGTTTGCGCGCTGTCCAGCGTCTCCGCGCCGACGTTCGCTCAATCCACCGCGACCACGATCTACATGCCCGATCTCGCCGAACTGTCCGGCGCGGGCGCGGTGTCGGGCACCAACTGGCGTGACGGCATCATCATGGCCGTGGAAGAACTCAACGCCAAAGGCGGCATCCTCGGCAAAAAGCTCGACGTGCCGCATATCGACACCCAAAGCGACGCCGCCATCGCGCGCGCGCAGACCCAGAAGGTGCTCGACAACGATCCCTATGTGGTTCTGGGGCCGGTTTTCTCCGGTTCCGTTCTGGTCACGATGGAGTTGACCCGGCAGGCCGAAATCGTTGAATTCACCGGCGGCGAAGCGGCGGCGATCACCCAGAAGAACAATCCCTACATTTTCCGCACGTCCTTCGGGCAGCAGTTTTCAATGCCGAAAATCGCCAATTACGTTCGCGACGGCGTGAAGGCGAAAAAGGTCGCGGTCGTCTGGGTCAACAACGATTTCGGCAAGGGCGGCCGCGACTTTTTCACGGCGGAAATGAAAAAGCGCAATATCGACGTCGTCGCCGACATTTCCACCGAATCCGGTCAGGTCGATTTCGCCGCCGATGTGGTCAAGGTCAAGGGCGTCAACGCGGACGCGATCTTTGTCTACACCAACGAGGAAGAGAGCGCGCGCTTCCTGCGCGAGGCGCGCAAACAGGGGATTACAGCGCCGCTGATCGGCGAGACGACGTTGCTCAGTCAGAAGGTCATCGACCTCGCGGGCCCCGCGGCGAATGGCGTGAAGGGGCATGTCGGGCTCACCGCGGAGGCTCCGGTCGCCTCGTTCCAGCAGTTCGGCGTGAAGTTCAAGCAACGCTTCAACTACGCCTCCGACCACAACGCCATCAAAGGCTACACCGCGATTTACGCCATCAAATACGTCACTGAAAAAATCGGCAAGTTCGATTCCAAACTGCTGGCGAAAACGCTGCACGGCCTGACGATCAAGCCTGCGGACGAGGCCGGCATATTGCTTGAAGCCAGCTGGGACCAGAACGGCGACATCGACCGCCAGAGCTTCCTCGGCGAAGTCGTGAACGGCCAACAGAAAATCGTCGAGATCCTGCCGAAACTCGGCGCGAATTGAGCCTCGCCGTTCTTCCGAACGTCCGCTGGAACACGCATGCAATCCTTTATACAGCTTTTCGTGTCGGGATTGGCGACCGGCGCGATCTACGCGCTGGCCGCGGTTGGCTTCACGCTGATCTGGCAGACATCGCAGACGATCAACTTCGCGCAGGGCGAATTCGTGATGCTCCCGGCGTTCTTCGTGCTCGCGGCGATGGACATATTTGGCCTGGCTTTCCCGGCGGCCTGCTTCGTCGGCCTGGCCGCGTCGATGTTGGTGCTGGGCGTTCTGTTCAAGCGCGGGATCGTTGATTTCATGCTTCCGCACGGCGTGTTGCCGCTGGTGATTTCGACGATAGCGCTGTCTCTGCTGCTGAAAGAATCGGTGAAGACGTTTTACTCGTCGCAGGCGCAACCGTTTCCGCCGCTGACGTCCGACATCGACATCAACATTCTCGGCGCAATCGTCTCCGTGCAGAGCGTCTTCGTGCTGGGCGCGGCGATCGCCGCCATCGCCGCGCTGCATCTGTTTCTCGGGCATACGGGCGTGGGAAGACAAATGCAGGCCACGGCGCAAAACCCCGCGGTCGCCGTCTTGCTCGGCATCCCGACGAAACGCATGATCATGTACACTTTTGTGATCAACGCGGGGCTCGTCGGACTCGCCTCCATTCTGATCAGCCCGATCTACCTCGCCAAATTCACCAACGGAGACAGCCTTGGCCTCGCCGCTTTCGTGGCGGCGATTGTCGGCGGCTTCAATCAGGTTCGCGGCGCCATCGTTGGCGGCCTTGTGCTCGGCGTGTTCGAAAACCTTTCCGCCGCCTATCTCTCCTCGTCCTACCGCGGCGCGTTTCCGATGATCCTTCTGGTGTTGGTGATTTTGTTTCGTCCGCAGGGCTTGTTGGGCCGGGTCGAGGAGCGAACGGTATGACGCGCGCGCGCCGCGCCGTTCGACCGCTGCTTGTGCTTCTGGCGCTCGCCGCGCTTGCGTGCGCGCCATTTTTTCTACGCCCTTCCGGTCTCTTTCTATTGAGCTATTGGGCGGTGATCTCGATCGCGGCGATGGGGCTCAATCTGACCCTTGGTTACGCCGGCCAAATCTCGCTCGCGCAAGGCGCTTTCATCGGGATCGGCGCCTACACGACGGCTATTCTTGGACAACAGGGCTACCCGTTCATCGTCGGATTTCTGGCGTCGGGCGCGCTGACCTTCGCGATCGGATGGGCTCTTGGTTATCCGGCCTTGCGCGTGCAGCACCACTACCTCGCCTTCGTGACGCTGGCGTTCAGCACGGTCGTGTTTCTCGTGTTGCGCAACGAGGAATGGCTCACCGGCGGAGTCTACGGCATCAACGGCATCGCCCGTCCCGCGCTGTGGGACGGGCGCAACGCCCGCTAACTTTTGGGCTGGTCCGCTGCGCAAGCAAAGGCGGTTGACTTCTACATCATCAGCCTGATGGCGCTCGGTCTGTTCGCCCTGCTGTTGTTCTGGATCGTGCGTTCGTCCTGGGGGCGGGCCTTCATGGCCTTGCGTGAAAATCCCGTGCGCGCGATGTCGCTGGGCGTCGATACGCGCCGCTATACGCTGATGGCCTTTGCGATCGGTTCGTCCATGGCGGGTTTTGCCGGCGCGGTCTACGCGCCGCTTGTTCAGTACATCGAACCGAGTTCCTTCAATCTCGGCCTCTCCCTGAACATTTTGCTGATGACCATCGTCGGCGGCCTCGGCTATTTTCTCGGGCCCCTGCTGGGAGGCCTCGTGGCGATCCTTGGGCCGGAATGGCTGCGCGCGGCGCAAGGCTATTACCTCATTCTCTACGCCATTCTGGTCATGGTCATGATGGCTTTCTGCCCACAGGGTTTGATGGGCCTCTACGAACGGCTCGCGAAACGTCTGGGGGCCGGAGCCGAAACCCGCGCGGCCGACGCGGCGACGCGGGAGCGCGCGTGATGGCGTCCATTCTGGAAGTCGAACATCTGCGTAAATCGTTCGGCGGAATTGTCGCGGTCGACGATGTCTCCTTTGAGGTGAACGAGGGCGAAATTCTCGGCATTATCGGGCCAAACGGATCGGGCAAATCGACGCTCTTCAATTGCGTGCTGGGGCAATACATTCCCTCGTCCGGCGTTGTGCGCGTGGATGGCCGCGTCACGACGGGCATGCGCCCGAGCCGACTCAACCGCCTTGGCGTCAGCCGCACCTTTCAGTTGCTGCAGGTGTTTCCGCAACTCACCGTTCGCGACAATCTCATCCTTGCGGGGCAGGAACATCGCGGCACCATGCTGACGCGGCTGTTCGCCCGCCCGGACCTGGGGCTTGGCCCGCAAGCCGACCGGATGATCGATTTGTTCCGCCTGTCGAGGGTCGCGGGAGAAAAAGCGGGATCGCTCTCTTATGGTCAGCAAAAGCTGCTCGACGCGGCCATGGCCTTCATGGCGGGACCGCGTCTCGTGTTGCTCGACGAGCCCGCCGGCGGAGTCAATCTCACCATGCTCGGCGAATTGCGCGAGCGGTTGCGCGAGATCAACGCCCGGGAGAAAGCGACTTTCGTCGTGATCGAGCACAATATGGAATTCGTGATGTCGCTGTGCACGCGCATTCTTGTTCTCGCGGAGGGCCGGTTGATCGCCGAGGGCTCGCCGGCGGCGATCCGCGCGGACGCAAAAGTCATCGAGGCCTATCTTGGCAATTGAAGCGCCATCAGGGCCTATTCTCGAACTTTGCGACGTCGTCGCGGGATACGGCGCCATGACGATTCTCAACGGCGCGAGTTTCTGCGTGCGGCGCGCCGCGATCACGACGATCATCGGGCCCAACGGCGCCGGCAAGTCGACCGTCTTCAAAACCATCTTCGGACTCCTGCGCGCGCGCACGGGACAGATTCGCTTTGACGGAAACGACATCACCAACGCCGGGCCGCGCCGCCTGCTCGAGGCCGGCATTTGTTACGTGCCGCAAGGCCGCAACATTTTTCCCGAACTGAGCGTGCGCCATAACCTGGAGCTCGGGGCCGTCGCCGCCAAACGCGGTCTCGATGTCGCGGCCCGCATCGAAGCGGCGATGGACCGGTTTCCCATGCTGCGCCGCAAGAGCAACAATCAGGCCTCGACCCTGAGCGGGGGCGAACAGAAATTGCTGGAAATCGCGCGCGGGCTGCTGCTGGACCCGAAACTCGTCCTGATCGACGAACCCTCGATCGGCCTTTCGCCGTTGATGGTGCGCGAAACATTCGACATATTGCAGGATCTGCGCGCCCGCGGCGTGTCGGTGCTGATGGTCGAGCAGAACGCCAAAAGCGCGCTGGGAATTTCCGACGACGGGATTGTTCTTGAACTTGGACGCACGCGCATGACCGGCGCGGCGGCCGCGCTGCTGAACGATCCGAAAGTCGGCCAATTGTTTCTGGGCGGCGCCAGCGGCGCGGAGCCCGCGGGAGCGACGCCATGAATGGAGAGCGGGTCGCCGTGGTGACTGGAGGCGCGCGCGGGATTGGTCTGGCCATCGCGCGCAAATTGTCGGACGAAGGCCACGCAATTGTCGTCTGGGACCGGGATATCGCGCCGCTTTCGCGCGGCGATTATGAGCCGGCGGCCGCCGCCAATGTCGACGTCGCGGACAATGACGCGGTCGAGCGCGGAATTGCCGACGTTTTGCGCCGGTTCGGCCGTCTGGACATTCTGATCAACAACGCCGGCGTCAATGGACCGGTGCATGCCGCCGAGACCTATCCGCTCGACGCATTCGCGCGCGTGCTGGCGGTCGATCTTATGGGGGTCGTGCATTGTTGCCGCGCCGCAATCACGCCGATGCGCGCGCGCGGCTACGGACGCATCGTCAATGTCGCGTCGATCGCGGGCAAGGAAGGAATGCCGTATATTTCGGCCTATGCGGCCGCCAAAGCCGGCGTGATCGGCTATACCAAATCAATCGCCCGCGAACTCGCGACGAGCGGGGTCGCCGCGAATTGCGTCGCGCCCGCGATCACGCGCACGGAATTGTTCGACGAAATGACGAGCGAGCATATACAAGACGCGCTGGCGCGCATTCCGATGGGCCGCTTCGGCACGCCGGATGAAGTCGCCGCCGTGGTATGTTTCGCCGCGAGCGAGGTTTGCAGCTTCACGACGGGATTCGTGTTCGACGCCACCGGCGGGCGGGCGACATATTGAAGGCGCGCGCAAGGCGAGGATCAAAGCATGTCCAGGCAAGAACGGTTTCACCTCGCGGGCGTCATGGGTTGGCCGGTGATGCATTCGCGCTCGCCCGTCATTCACAATCATTGGTTCGCGAAGCATGGTCTTGAAGGGCGTTACGTGCCGCTCGGCGTCGAGGTTGAACGATTGCCGGCCGCGTTGCGCGCGCTTCCCGCGCTGGGATTTTCCGGCTGCAATCTCACCATGCCGCACAAGCGGGCGGCGTTCTCGGTTGTCGACGAGGTCGATCCCCTGGCCCGCCGCATCGGCGCCGTCAATTGCGTCGTCGTGCGTCCCGACGGTTCGCTGTTCGGCCGCAACAACGACGGCTGGGGCTATATCGAATCGATCGTTGAGGCCGCGCCCGACTGGCGCGCCGACGCCGGGCCGATCGTCGTTCTGGGCGCGGGCGGCGGCGCTCGCGCCGTTCTGGTGGGCCTCGCCGATCGCGGCGCGAAGGAAATCCGTCTGCTCAACAGGAGCGCGGAGCCCGCGCGTCAGCTTGAGAAGGAGTTCGGCGGTCCCATTCGCGCGCTCGACTGGTCCGCGCGCAACGAGGCCCTGGAGGGCGCCGCGATGCTGATCAACGCCACGAGCCAGGGCATGGTTGGTCAGCCGCCGCTCGATATATCGCTGCAGCGGCTTCCCGTGAGCGCGCTCGTTTCTGATATCATCTACATTCCCATAGAGACGCCCTTGCTGGCCGCCGCGCGCGCGCGCGGCAACCGCGCCGTCAACGGCCTCGGCATGCTGCTGCATCAGGCGCGACCGGCGTTTCGCGACTGGTTCGGAATCCTGCCGGACGTCACCGCGGAACTGCGCGGCATGCTTGAGGCGACGCTGTGACCGCGACCGCTTCTGTTCGAACCTCCCGCGACGACATGTCGGTGACACCGTCGATTTCAGGCACAACGGCGATCATCCCGCTGATCGGCCATCCCGTCGCGCAGGTGAAGAGTCCGCCCGTGCTCAACGCCTGGTTCGCGCGCGAAGGCATCGACGCCGTCGTTATCCCAATGGACTTGCCTCCCGCGAGCGTCGCCGCTTTCTTCGAGCTTGTTCGCAGCTGGGCCAATTGCGCCGGCGTTTCCGTCACGGTCCCGCACAAGCAGGCGGCGTTCGCGCATGTGGATACGGCGACGGACCGCGCGCGCCTCTCAGGCGCCGTGAACGCGGTTCGGCGCGATGCGAACGGCAAACTGCACGGCGACAATACGGACGGCCTCGCCTGCGTCGCCGCGCTCGAAAAAAAAGGAATTTCCCTGCGCGGACGCAATTGCCTGCTGGTGGGAGCGGGCGGCGCTGGCAGCGCCATCGCTCACGCGTTGGCGGATGCCGGCGCGTCCAGCCTTTTGATCCACGATATCGATGCGCGACGATGCGACGCTCTCATTGCGGCGGTCAGGGCGCGACATCCAGATTTGCCGATCCACAGCGGTGTTGAACCGCTTTCGCGCGTCGACTTCGCGGTCAACGGGTCAACGCTCGGCATGAAGCCCGGCGATCCCCTGCCCTTCGATCCAGCCAAACTGGCCAAGGGCGCCGTCGTCGCGGATGTCGTGACCCGGGTCGATATACGCCGGTCCTGGAACTTTCGCGCGCGCGCGGGCTCGCCATCCAGACAGGCGCGGAAATGGCCGCCGCCCAGCTGGGCGTACAGACCCGGTGGTTCGACATGGAGCGGTATCGCCGCGCAGCCGCTGCGTTTTGATCCGGCGCGTGGAAGCGCCCGTTTGCGACGCGAACGAAGCCATCGGGACGCTCGCGGTCATCGAACGGATTCGCCTTGCGTCGAAAGGCGCGAGGCAGGTTCGACGCCCTATCTCTTCGGGCGTCCCTTGAGACGATCTTCGATCTGCGCGGCCAGCGCGAATCCGGTCGTCATCGACGTTTTCGGATTGTCGGGAGAGGGCCTGCCGGCGATTTGAATCTCGATGTCTCCGCATTCCGAGAGTATGCTGATCTGGTGCGTGTTGCGCGTCGCGTCCGGATCCGCGATCAGGCGAACGCGCGTGCGGTCAAATCCCGCGCCGCAAAGCGCGAGGGTGGCCGCGACATTGGCGTTTTGCGGATAATCGCGGGCCGCAACGCGGGCGTCGCCCTGAAAAAACACGCGCGCCTCGCGCAATGTTTCGAGATCGACGAGTTTTTCAGCCGGCGTGCCGCGCCAGGCGGCGGGCGGTTTGCGCGAAGTATAGGTGACTTCGCGCAAACCCGCGCGTTTTGCGGCGGCCAGAATGTCCAATCCGCCGATGGCGCCGGGGCAGAGAGAATATTGCGCGGCGCCTTTAGTTGCGGCCTGATCGAGCCTGGCGCGCAGGGCGTCGTCCGCCAGCGCGCCGGCCGAGGTGATGATGAGATCGCAACCGGCGGCGAGAACCGCCGCGCCATGCTCCGCCAAAGCTTCGTGACCGGCAGCCTCCGCCACGAAGTCCGGTTTGGCGTTCAGCAATCGCGTCGCGTCGGCGACGACGAGGCGGCTCTTGACGAAGTCCGCGCCAAGTGAATCCATCAAAGCCTGCGCGCGCGCAACTCCATCGGGGCGCGCCAGGCAAACGATGCAATCGAGCGGGCGATCCAGCGTCCGCGTCAGCGCTTCAAGCATCTGCCGGACGATCGAGCCGTAACCGATAAGCCCCAGCCTCACGTCCCGCCTCCAGCGGCGCCGGCGGGCGGGCCGCCAAAGCGCTCGGCGTAGGGACCGATCGCGAGCATGTCGATTTCCAGCAGAATCGGACCTTGGGTTGCAAGCGCCGCGTCGAAGCGGGATGGGAACGACGCGATGTCGCAAATGTGCTCGTGAGCGAGGCCCATGGCCCGCGCCAGCAGGCCGAAGTCAGGCGTGTGCAATCTGCAGTAAGCCTGACGGTTGCCGTATTGCGCGTCCTGGATGTTGGCGATCACGCCGTAAGCCTGATCGTTCATGAGCACGAACACGATATTGGATTTCTGTTCGACCGCGGTGGCGAATTCGCCGACGTTCACCATCGCGCCGCCATCGCCCAGCAGCGCAACCGTCTTCTTCGCCGGCATTGCACAGGCCGCGCCCACCGCCATCGCAATGCCCTGGCCTATGCCGCCGCCAAGCGCGTGCACGCCCAAATGCGGCGCGGCGAGCCGCACATAACGATTGCCGAAGGTGGAATTGCCGATGGTGACGTCCCGCACGAAGGGCAGCGCGTTTTTGTGGACGCGGTCACGCAGGACATTTGCGAGTTCCGCATAGGGACCCAGGCCTTTCGCCAGCGCCGTCTCGCCCGCGACGCGCGCCCTCAGAACATCCCGCGCGAAGGCGTCGTCAACCTGCATCCGCGCCGGCAATCGCCGCAGCAGCGCTTCAAGCGCCGGCCGCGCTTCGCCATGCACGAAAAGATCGGCCGCGTAATTTCGCCCGCCCTGCGCCGCGTCGGCGTCGATCTGCGCCAGAAATCCGCCGAGGCGCAGCGCGTTGTTGCGCGTTTCATTGCCCCGCAAGCGCGAGCCCACGACAATCATCAGATCGCACTGGTCGAAGACAGCCTGCGCCTGGGGCGTCATGTTGAAAGCGCCGAGATTGCGGGGATGATCCTCGCCGACGACAGCGCGGCCATTGGTGCTGGTCACCGCGCAAAAACCGCGCGCCAGCAATTCGTCCGCCGCCTCGCACGCGCCTTTCGCGCCGCCGCCGAGCCAGAGCATGGGCTTTTTCGCGGCGCGAACGATTGCCGCGAGCGCGTCGATCTGCGCGGCGTCGGGTTGCGTCGCCGCGAGTTGCGGCGCGCCGATGCGGAGCGGCACAGCCGCGGGCGAGCGCTGCACATCGACCGGGATTTCAACACTGACCGGTCCCGAGGGAGCGGACAGGGCGGCCGCCATCGCGGCTTGCAGGACAGGAACCGTTGTTCGCGCCTCCCAGACGCGGAAATACGCCTTCGAAACGGCTTTCAGCATATCGGGCTGACGCGGCACGTCGTGGATCGCGGCGCGGTCGCGATCCATGTAGATCGTGTCGAGTTGCGAAGTAATGTGCAGCACCCGCGAGCCCGCCGTGAGCGCCTCAACCTGCGAGCCCGCCGCGTTGCCCGCCGCCGTGCCCGTGCTGGTGACGCAGACGCCGAGCGATTGCGAAACCCGCGCGTAGGCATCCGCCATGTTCATGGCGCCCGCTTCGCCGCGGGCGGGAACAAAGATGATGCGCCCCTGACGCAGAATGGCGTCGAGGATCGGCATGTTGTGTATGGATATCACGCCGAAGGCGAACGCTACGCCGGCTTCCGCGAGCGTCCGCGCGACGAGATCGCCAACGGCTTCTTCTGCGGGCATCGACATGGCTGCAAACCCTTCAGATATAACGCGAGACGCCGCCGGAAATTTCCAGCGAGGCGCCGGTGACAAAACTGGCCATCGGCGAACACAAAAACACGTTGGCGCGCGCCACTTCGGCGGGTTGGCCGAGACGGCCAATGGGTATGTGTTTGGACGCGGCGAGCTCCGCGATCCACGCGTCGCGGGTCTGCGCCTTGTCTTCCCGCGCCTGGAAGCGGCGTTCCCACTGACCGGAGTCGATCAGGCCGAGCACGACCGAGTTGACGCGGATGTTCGGCGCGAACTCCCTCGCCAGGGACTTGACGAGGCTTTGCACGCCCGCCCGCGCCGCCGAAGTGCAGACCATGTAGGGCTCAGGCTGGTAGGCGAGCAGCGAATTGACCGAGAGGATCGCCGCCGCGTCGCTGAGATCGAGCAAGGGCTTGAAGGCGCGCACGGGATAAATCTGGCTGAAGAATTTCAGTTCGAGCTCGGCGCGCCATTGCGCGTCGGTGGTGTTCGCGAAATTCGTCATCTGCCCGGCGCCGGCGTTGTTGACGAGCGCGTCGACTTTTCCCGACCAGTCGCGAACAGCGCCGGCGAAGGCTTCGACCTCGTCATTGTTCGTGACGTCGCAGCGGCGCGCCAATACGCGCTCGCCATAGGTTCCGCGAAACTCCGCGGCCACACGTTCGAGGCGGGCTGAGTCGCGCCCGCAGAACGCCACGCGCGCGCCTTCGTTGAGGAAGACTCCGACAGCCGCGAGTCCGATGCCCGACGTGCCGCCCGTCAGCACAATCGTACGCCCGCCAAGACCGAGGTCCATGGGAGATTCCGCCTCAGCTGTTGTTGCGTTTCACTTTCGAGAGCGGATGGTCGGGCGGGTAGCTCGGCGTCTCCGGCTTCGTCGAGCCGATCATGACACACATCAGCGCTTCCTCGCGGCCTTCGTTGACGAGGCCGCGATAGACTCCGGGCGGCACGGAAATGAGGTCGCGATCGCCAAGGATGACGTCCTCGCGCTTGCCGAGATGTTCGATCATGATGCGGATGCGTTCGCCGCGCATGATGAAAAAAACTTCTTCCGAATCCGTGTGCAGATGCAGCGGGCCCTCGCAACCGGCGGGCAGAACCATTGTGGAAAAAGTGAAGTTTTCAGCCGGCACCGCATTGTTGTCTTTCGCCACGCCCGTGCCGCCCGTGCCAATGTAACGCATCTGCGCGCGACGATATTTCGGATCGTAGTCGGCCTGGAATTTGAGCGCGTCCCAGTCGAGCGCGCGCGTCCTGAAGCGCGCGACGCGCGATTCCATCCATTCGCCCAGCGACTGGCCCTCGGGAAGTTTCACATCCTCGGGGCGAATGTCGGGGATCACGGGCTTGTTCATGTGGGCTCTCCTCGCGCTCGTGGCGACTGCGACCGTTTATTGCGGCCGTTTAGGGCGACCGTTTAGGGCGACTGTTTAGGGCGACTGTTTAGGGTTTGACAATGCCTACAGGAAACCCTAGCTTGTTGCAAATATGAAATTATGTTTTACTAATGAAACATAATTCATTGCCTTCGGAGGCGGCGATGAACGAAAGATATCTGGTCGAACATCAGACGCGTGACCGCGTTCCTTCGGATTACGAAAACCTGCTCGGCGACTCCATCGAGCAAG